>CAMYJJ010000129.1 GCA_947258735.1 Thermodesulfovibrionia bacterium
TTTATCGATAACTTCACGTTTATGGATTAATCCAAGTTTTTCCAGCTGGGTTACTGTGATTGAGGCAAGTTCTTCATCAGATGAGTTCCAGATAGTATCACCTTTAAAACAAAAGTATTCAGCAACGATATGGGTTTTCCCTTCAGGAGCCATACGGGGGCTCCAGTTTTTTGGCTCATGAATTCTTCCGAGAGGCATGCTCTGTTCAGGCAGGTACATCCATGTCAGATCAGTGACCTGTTCACGGTCCAGCATAATGGCAACGATCACGATATCCCTGTACTTTAATTGTAATGCAGCCTCAAGAACATCTGCCGGTGGAGCAGGATCAAGCATCTTGACGAGACTGGTAATCGGTATGCTGGAGATGAATTCACTGCCCTCAAAATTGGCATTCAGATTGCTCTTTTCAGTGCAGATATTGGTAATGTCAGAACCATTGTGACAGATTCTCTCAATACGTGCACCTGTAATCACCTGATTTTTTTGTGATATTTCGCTGCTTAGATTATCAGAGATCTGACCTATGCCATAAGGGGGATATATAAACTCATCCAGCAGGGTGCTGATATTCTTATCACCAAATTTAAAGGCATTTTTAATAGCTACCCCAAGCGATAATCCCTTAATTCTATGTGAAACCCATTCTTCACTTATCCTGTTGCATCCGATACCCCATACCTTTTCGCTGTATTCCTTGAAATACAGGGTGAACATGGTCCTTCCAAAATGAGCTACGACCCAGTCTTCAAGAGAAATGTTTTTCGGGTCCCTGAAGACTTTTTTCAGCTTTTCCATTCCATAATCTGATACTGCCTTTATGGTTGTTGGTAAGCCCATACCAAGAAGGGCATTAGAAGGTTTGAGTGGATAATTGAAAAACTTATTTTTCATGAATATTTTGCTTTTCCGGGGTACGGTCACATAATCACCATGAAGAATGTCCTTGATGAACCTTTCAGTTTCTTTATTCTTTGTATGAAATCTGTGCCCGCCAAGATCAAACCTGAAATCACCATGACGAATGGTTCGTGACAGGCCTCCCACTTCACTGTTTCCTTCAAAGACCATTACGGGCAAGCCTGCTTTTGCAAGGACATACCCTGCTGAAAGTCCCGCAAGACCACCGCCCAGAATTATTGATGTCCTTCTGTCCCGGTGAGATGAAGAATCCATCTGATCTATTTGATTTTTCTTGAAAAATGCCATGTTACATTATACAAAAAATTTCGGGGCACCTCAATAATGATGGCCCCGAAATTTATTATTTAAATTGAAGAAAATATCGCTCGAGCTTTCTATTTGCCGTAGCCCTTCATCATGTCTTTGGCTTTATCGCCATAGCCACCAGCAGCTTCTTTGGCTTTATCTCCATACCCGGATGCTGCTTCTTTGGCTTTATCGCCATAGCCGGAAACAACTTCCTTTGCCTTATCACCATATCCGGAAACAGCCTCTTTCGCTTTTTCACCATACCCTGCTGTAGCTTCTTTCGCCTTATCTCCATAGCCGGATGCTGCTTCCTGAGCTTTATCGCCATAGCCGGAAACTGCTTCCTTTGCCTTTTCACCGTATCCGGAAACAGCCTCTTTGGCTTTTTCACCAGGACTTCCGGCTTCTGTTGCATGCTCCTCCTTCTTCTGACAGGAGACAAAGATTAATCCAAAGACAAATACAGATATACACATGACTGCCAATGCTGCTTTTCTCATTACCAGGTCCTCCTTTGATTTTGGGGTAGTCCCCCTGTTTATAAATTGAGTAATTGTACTTTTGAATTCGTTATAATCAGGAATCGTTTTGTTCGCTGATAGTATAAAGAATTATATATGATCTGTCTTATTTGTCAATATCAATTCAAATTCACATATATATATTATGGTAACAAACCCCTGCATTCAAATGATTGTGGAGATTGTTTTGATTTTGAATCCATAAAAAAAGAAGGACTGCAGATACACGCAGCCCTTCTGGTTTTATTGATATGTTATTTTGTTTTTGCAACAAACACCGGGATATCAGATCTGTTGACAACTTCCATGCTGACACTTCCCATAAAGGTGTGAGAAGTTCTGTTGCCCCTTGATCCGAGCATGATCATTTCTGCACCTTCTTCTGCTGCAGCCTTCATTATTTCATCTGCAGGATGACCTCCCCTGATCTCAGATCTGACTCTGGTGATACCGTCAGATTCAAGGGCCTGTCTGTAGTAATCAAGCACTTTGTTTGCTTTTTTATCCAGCGCTTCCTTGTACTCTGTTCCTTCCAGGACTTCCTTCAGTGTTGACATTTCAGCATCACCAAGCATTTCATCAATCAATGATCTTCCCTCAAACTTTTCTACAAATAGCAGAATTACTTCTTCAGGATTAATGCAGGAACACAGCTTGCTGCACGTTGAAAACGAACCTTTTATTCCTTTTGTATCATCTACGGCTATTAACACTTTTTTCATTTTTACACCTGACTTTTTATCCGTTTTTAAGATACGTATTACTTGCCGCCGTAACCGCCGGAATGTGCGCCGCCGCCGTATCCACCGGAAGCTCCTCCGCCATAACCGCCTGCTGCTGCGCCGCCGTATCCACCGGAAGCTCCTCCGCCATAGCCGCCTGCTGCTGCGCCACCATATCCACCGGAAGTTCCTCCTCCATACCCGCCTGATGCCCCGCCATAACCACCAGCATCATGACCTCCTCCATACCCGCCTGAAGCTACTCCTTGTACTGCGCCTCCTCCAATATTTCGGGGCGCCAGGCTATAGCCGACGATAAAACCAAGGATCCCAACCACGATGATAATGATAATCCACAAACTGTTTTTCATAAATTGATCCTCCTGAAATAGTTAAAAGGGTTCCCGTTCTTATCCTTTTTCGATGATGTAGATGAGTTTACCGCCCTCTTCCTTTTTTTCAAGCAGATCATGTCCGCCCTGGTCAATCATCTGAATGATTGTTTCCCCTGATGAAGGGTTGTCAAATACCAACTCAAGGACATCCCCTTCTTCAATTTTTTCCAGGGATTTTTTTGTATATATCTGGGGATGCGGACATACATAGCCGCACACATCCAGCATATATTTTCCATCTTCAACTTTTTCAAATTTCATTGCCATGATAAACTTCCTCCTTTAAATTAAGTGTTACGTATTTTTAAAATGCTTCCATTTCTTTGGCCATTTTTCTTTCTGTCCACCAGTTAAAGAATTTAACGCCGCCATAGCCACCGACAACCATACCTATGCCAAATAACCAGCCGCCCGGATCACCGCCGGCAACTCTTATAAAGAATGCGCCTATATTGCATCCAAGTGCTACACGGGCACCAATCCCCATAAGTAATCCTCCGCCAAGACCCCAGACAATGAGTTCACCCTTTGGAAGCTTCCACTTAAACTCTTTATTTAATAAAGACATTACCATTGCTCCAAATATGATGCCAAAGGACATCCATAGTGCCGGGTTACGCCAGAGCTCAGGCAGGCCGTTCATGACGCCAAAGAACACATTATCCCTGACATTCCAGCCTACTTTCTCCATGATCCATCCTGCAAATTGTGCTTCCTGTGTCGTGATATACCAGTAGCCCGGATCGAAAATTTTCCCCATTGTTGAGAGGTCGCCGGTATGTCCCATTCTCGCGAGAAGTTCACCAAAATTCGATACGCCGAACTTGTTCTGCATACCCTTCATCGCAAGAATATGAATACCTGCTGTAATCCCGATCAGCACGCCCATGAGGGTTGTTCTCTGGGATGCGGTAAGCATATTCCAGATACCCCTGAAGTCATCTCCCAGTCCTGTCTTTTGCTCTTTGCCTGCCTTCTTCAGCGCCTTCTTTGTCTTTTTTATATGAACTTTGCGCATAAAGAAATAGTAAATCAAAACCATAACCAGGATAGCGGGAATGATAGTGTTAATAAGAGAGTTTGCAATAAAATTTCGTGCTATATCACCGCTCATTACGGAAAAAGCTTCTGTATCAGAAAGGATGATATTCTTTTTAAAGACGATGTTACCGAGAAAAAAGTGATCAAACCATGATGTGATCTTGTCTTTAGGGACCCATGTAGTGGCCTGCGCCTTTTCTATCCAGGACTGGGGCAGTAAGTTGTTGAATATACCGCCCACATCAACAAAGATGGCCTGACCAAAAGATATACCCATGATAGACAGGATCGATGTTCCGTTGCCTTCCCCGATCTTATAAAGAGACCCAGATGCGCATCCGCCTGCCAGAACCATTCCGACTCCAAATATGATCCCCCCGATTAACTCATGAGTTCCCAATGGTCCGGCATGAAAAGTACTCATGTTTGTCGCTGCAAGCACAACGCTCACCAGGCTGAAGAATATCAGGGCGATAAGAATACCCACTGCCATTCGAGGCACGCCTGCAGCGAACAGATCTCGCGACGCAGATGCCATGCAGAACCTTCCATACTGAAGCATCATTCCATAGGCAAAACCAAACCAGATATACACTATCAAATAAACGTAGTATATGTTTGCACTGTAGTACAACAGACTTATCAGAATCATTGCGCCGGTGACAATAAAGGCCCAGAGCTGATTTCTTTTTTCTACATTTTCCACAGGTTGACAAACCTCCTTTTAAATTTTTTTAATCGGGGTAATCTTAGAGCGTTGGTTTTATTGACAGTTTTTTATATTAAAGACATCACATGATAATATACACCGGAACAATAGTCCAATAAGAAAAAATTATTGGGCAATTACCAATGTTTATCTGCTCATTAAATCAATGTGTTATTAAGTAGGGCTAAGGGGTGAACTACCAAAGGTACTAAAGAACGATAACTTTATCACAGTCATGGTTCATATTGGCGTTGTCAAACTGGCTGCCGCATACTATCTCATCAGAAATCCCCTCAGTAGTAATCTCTGAATTTTTGGCGCTATGGTCGCAAAAACTCAGCTTTACGCCCTCTTTGCCGCATAGTGACTGAAATTCAGATTTGCCAAGAAGTTTTGTACCAACATCCATATTAAAAATGGTTACTTCATGTCCTTTTGCAACGGCAGAGCTGGTAAGTCCAACTATATCATTAAGATGTTTGTCGGTTGTGACAAGTATTCCAAGTTTCATGTTAATCTAGTCTCCTTTCAGATGTATGACAGACCCTGATCTGTCTACCATGTAATGACTTTATCATTTCCGGCGATAGCGTCAACTATCTCGTCATAATTCTTATTTGCATTAATATCGATTATTGATACATCATTGGACTGCTTCTGCACCTCAATCATCTTGTTTACCGTATCATCCGGGGTGCTTCTCATGAGATAGAGAATCTTCATGCTTTCATGACCTCCATTCCTTTTATGTTTATTCAATATAAATAATCTGTTGCTTTGTTTAGTAAGGCAGTATGGTATCAAACTCAAGAAGCTTTTGTGCCATGTCTTCAGTGGATATGAATTCCATGTTCTCATTACCCTTGAAATTGGTATACAGCTTTACATCCATATCCGGCATGGTTTCCAGGTTCATATCGTTATCATCATTCTTCTCAACTTCCCTGTCCAGAACAAATACACTTACTTCATCATCAGCAAGGATCATTCCTATTCCCATCCTGAGGGCTTCTCCCTGTCTGTCTCTCACCAGAATTGCTATCTTCTTTGCCATTGTTTCACCTCCTTTTAATGAATAAGACTTGATATGTTCTTGTCTAACAATTTTTTATACAGGCAGGATATGTTGCAGGATCCAGTCTATTACCCCATTCACCCCATGAACCAACGTAATTTTTAACATTTGGATATCCAAGAAGGTGTTTCAGTACAAAATATGTGTGAGAAGCGCGTACGCCGCCTTCACAGTATAGTACGATCTCCTTGTCCTTTGTTATTCCTTTTGCTTCATATGCAGCTGCTAAATCAGCTGACGATTTGAATGTTCCATTACCATTAAGGTTTGTCGAATAAAACTCCATATTGAGCGCTCCCGGGACATGCCCTGTCCTCTTGATTTGTGATGGATTATCTTTCCCAACAAATTCCCCCTGTGTACGTACATCAACAATTTTTACTCCTGAGTTTTTTATATTTTTCAGCACATAATCAGCGCTGGAATAAATTGAGGTATCAGGCGAGGCTGAGTATTGAGTAGGTTTGACCTTTGCAGGGCCTGCGGTTGTACTGCGGCTTTCTTTCATCCACTTTCCCATACCGCCGTTAAGAAAACTGACCGTCGTATGCCCGTTATATTTCATTACCCATAATGCAGCAACAGTGAAAGGATTATCCGAGCCACCCACAATTATTACATGCGTATTATCACTGATCCCGAGCCTGCCCATCATTGCTTCAGACATTGCCTTGTCCGGAGCTGCACTGCCATTTCCCATGACACCCATGAGCTCACCAATACCAAGATATATTGAGCCCGGAATGTGTTTCATATTGAAATACTTTTCTGACTCAGGATTTAAACTTCCAACGTGCACAATTCGTATATCAGGATTTTTTAAATTATCTGCCAGCCACTGGGTTTCAACAAGAGCGGGCTTTCCTCCATTAAAATGTGCATGCACCGATTGAACTGAGAATGAAAGTACTAACAGAAAAACACACACAATAACAAGAGCAGTGAATGAGCCCTTTCCTGTACTGATCAGGTTGCGCAAAGATAACATTGCAAAATCCTCCTTATTGAGTTTAAAGTTATCAGGGTTACGTTGAACGATACTCTACATTTTAGATACTTACACTTCAACATATTTATTGTCCTAATGTCAAATTCATGCTCATACAAAAGGAAAATTCCCCTTGCATGGTGATGAACAGGAGATGAACATAGTAATTCATGAATTCTGCAATATATGTCCTTTAATCTTAAAGTCTGTTCATTCAGAGTTTAATGTAACCCTAATATATGACAAGATGTTATAATCATCGGGAAATTGTTGTTCAATAACGTACCGTTAACTATATAAAGGATATCTTGCCTTGTCCATTGAACTTGTAAAGACAAAGGATGCCATTGCCAGGCTGCAGGATTATTATGCACTTGCACTTAAGGCCCCATTTGGTATTTTTCGCAAGCCCTTCTACATCAAGGAAACGATCGAGCAGATGGATTATGGCGGTTCCGGGTCATTTTTTATTGTCTTTCTTGTGTCTCTTTTTATAGGGATGGCATTGTCGCTGCAGACCTCCGCAGAACTGGCAGAAATGGGCCTTAAGATGTATACAGGGAGGGTGGTGGGTCTTTCGATCATAAAGGAGATAGGCCCGGTTGCGATTGCGCTCAGTTTCGCAGGCAGGGTAGGTTCGGGCATGGCTTCAGAGATCGGCTCAATGACCCTTGGTCATCAGGTTGATATTCTCAGGGTCCATGGTGTCAGCCCGATAAAAAAACTCGTGTCCCCGAGGGTAATCAGTTCGATCATTATGCTTCCGGTTTTGACTGTTATCGGAGATGCTGTTGCCCTGCTTGGCGGATATATTGTTGCTGTGACTGCTGCCAATCAGAGCGGCTCTGTTTACTGGAGTCAGATAAAGCAGATTATGGAATTTACCACTATCTTCTCCGGGGTCATAAAACCATTTATATTTGGGTATCTTATATCCACGATCAGTTGTTATATGGGCCTTTCAACAAGAGGCGGAGCGCGCGGGTTGAGGAAATCAACAACTGAGGCAGTGGTGTACTCAACGATAATGATTATTGTGTCTGATTTTCTGGTAACAAAAATTCTTATTTTAGCCCTTGGGATTCCGGTATGATTGAGTTCAAAAATGTGACATTGGCGTATGGAAGTCATGTCGTGCTGAATGACGTCAGTTTTAAATGTCACTTTCATGAAAAAATCGCTGTGCTGGGAGGAAGCGGCGGAGGGAAGACCACTATCCTGAAGCTCATGCTCGGTCTTGTCAGGCCGGATTCGGGACAGATATTAATAGACGGCGAAGACATAACAGAATTCTCCGAATCGGAGTTGAGAGACCCCAGGCTTAAATTCAGTATTGTATTTCAGGAGGGAGCATTGTTTGACTCGATGAATGTCAAGGAGAATGTTGCGTTCTCTCTCAGGGAATACACAAAATCTACTGAGGAGGAAATTGAGAAACGGGTCAGAGACCTGCTGAAGATTCTGAAAATCGAACATGCTATCGATCTTATGCCCGAAGAGCTGAGCGGCGGGATGCAGAGAAGGGTGGCCATAGCAAGGTCCCTGGCCGGGACCCAGCCGAAAATGATGCTGTATGATGAAGCCACCACCGGCCTTGATCCGCTTACAGCGGATAATATCTGTAATCTCATAAATGAACTTTCCAAGGGCAGTCCTCCGGGCCGGGTGGGTTTTATCATTGTTACTCATAAGGTTACCGATGCTGCAAAGGTTGCTGAACGGTATATTTTTGTGAGAAATGGTAATATAATTTTCGATGGAAATATAGATGAGCTTAAGAATACGGAAGATACGATACTGAGGACATTTATCAATGAACTGTATGTCGTTGATGGATGTAAATAAGGGTGGTCTGAATGTATGATTATATAAAACATGTCAGGTGGGCTTCTATAAAAGTCGGGCTGCTTACTACTGTTTCT
>CAMYJJ010000130.1 GCA_947258735.1 Thermodesulfovibrionia bacterium
CTATTGTTGAAGGTGTATCTATCACAGTACAATAAAAGTCTGAGCCGAAGCAGATGATAGCCCCAAAAATCCCCGCATTTGAGGCATATATGAGCTCATCGCTCCCTAATTCGAGATAAGTTATGTGTGTTTTATCGTCTGCATCTACCGCTATGGAAAAGTCGCTGCTTCCGATCGTTGAAAATGATACACCACCGGAGTACTGAAGTGTACCCCCTGATGATACATAGAGGATGTGAGCCTGGGCTGCGCCATCCACTGCTATTGCTGTAGTCGGATTCGGATTAGGCCCGCCAGCTGTGCCGAACTCACTACTGCTCCAGTTACCCGTACCACCTGAGTTGTCTTTTATTGCATGTCTGAGATGAAAGTGGTCCAAAATACCTAGAGAGCATAACGGAGTTAAAACAGGATCCTCAGTAAAAAACTCTCCATAACTTATATGTATATCACCTGCAGAATCGACAGCTATAGAAGCGCCGAAACCAACTGAGCCAGATGAACAGTCAGGATCGCCTGAACCGGTCGGTCCAGTTTGAGCCACTTCTGACACCCAGACACCGGATGCATTTGTGGCGTATTTAAGATCTTCGCCTTCCTGGTAGGCAATATGCAGATTGCCCTGAGAGTCAATACCCATTGAGGGGTATGAAACAGTACCGCTGATCGCGGTGGTAATTGTCCATTGGTGATCAACGGTGAACGGGTCACAGTCGTCATCTAAGCCATTATAGAATGTCTCGGATGCACCCGGGTTGACCGTTCCATCAGTATAGTCACAGTCGTCACCGCCGAGTATTGCAGAATCACCGTCCCATCCGCCCACTGGATCAATGGTGCAGATTACATAATTGTCACCGTCCTGGTCTTCTTCAATTGAAATTGGGGTCACGTCCCTTACTGCCATGGCATAAGAATCCGGATAATCGAAACAACCATGTATATGCTGAGCATTACTCAGATTATGAAACGCGTAGATCCACCCTCCCGACGCGTAGTAAATATAGTTCTGCAGGTCAGTGAATGGTCCATAAATTCCCCCATTGGGGCTTATTCCTTCTACTTGGTTCAAGTGCCCGAGTTCGCTGTCGAAACAGCCGCCGCCAGAACATGGTCCGGAACCGTCAGAATTCAGGGCCGAGGGCAGTCTCCAGTTGTTATAGCCCAGCGTGTTGGCGGTGTTCAAATCATTAATCCAAGTATCGGCAGCCGAACAACTCCCTGGTACAACGCTGTAATCATAGTACATCATTCCCCTGTCGGTGTCCGTGATCGTGTCGTCCGGGTTGTCAACGAGGGCCGGATAAATCATACTGCCGTCGCAGTCATTATCCTGACCGTCGCACAATTCCGGCGCTCCCGGATAGACAGTAGCATCATTGTCATCACAGTCGTCACCCCCTTCAGCAGAATCATAATAACCATCCGCATCAAAATCCGACATATTTCGTACCGCAATGGCATAACCCCAGGGATTATACGTACAAGTATGTTGGTGCTGATCACCTGAATGAAATGCAAATATCCATGCACTGCCTAGTGCCCCGGCCGATTGAGTCCAGTACCAGCTATATATATCATTGTAAAGTGGGAAACTAGTAAAGGGTCCCGTAATTTCGGTCGTAATACCCTCGCCATAATATAAGTTGCCAAGCTCACTGCCTGCACAGTTTTCCCCGCTGCAGGTATCAGAATTGGGCAGCCGCCAGTCGGTATAACCTGAATAAGTCAGATTATCAGCCCAGGTATAAGCAGCGTTGCAGTCAGCCGACAAATAACTGGAGTCATACCACATAAGACCGGTATCCGTATCAATTATCGTGCCGTTTTCCTGGTCAATAAGCACTGCAATTGGATTATCCCCTGATACAAGAAAGGTGAAAACAATAATTACTGAACAGAAAAAAATTAGTTTTTTGAAAAAAAGCCCCTTTTGTATATTTAATGTCAGCATATTTCCCCCCAGGAAAGCAAGTCTGTACAGTCGTGTATTTATATGACGTTTAAATCTATGATTTATTACCTTTGCGAAAAGATAATTTTGAGCCCGAATATAATAAGTGGTGAAAACGAAGAACAATTTTCACGAGCAAAGCAATACGTACCACAGGTACATGCTTCTTCTCTGTATATAAAGAAAACTAACTTCGCGAAATTGTTAAGTGGGAATGAATAAGTTTAATGTATACCGCTAAAGCTGTCAATAAAAAAATGATAAAAAACCCGACCGTTAAAAATATTTTTATAAATAATAAGGCCATAAAATATTCGACATCATTTTAATCTCTTAATGTAGTTCCCAGCGGGATTACGGTGCCATAATGAATTCTCCTAAGGAAGTCAGCCAGGGTATGCCGTAATCACATGAGAACAAACCTATTGAAGGATAACCCTGTCCATTTCCCTGATCTCGTTGAGCCTGCCGCTGATCAGCTCAGCCTTTGACATGTCTGGCAGGACCTGTGTAATCCTGGCATAGCCGAGTATGAGACTGTTCATCTTCGAATCATTTTCCCGATAGATAATAAGCCTGCCGCGAAGAGGAATTGCATTCCTGCCGAGGTCAGTAAAGATATGCCTGTCCGTGCGTTTGATGACAACACCCCGCCGCATCGGAAAGTCATTATGAAATTGAACAGCCATTGCATTCGCAAGATATGCGAGCGCCTCGAATCCTTTGAGTCTGGAATAGGTTTTTTCAGTCGCCATAATTTCAGATGTCTCCGTGTCGATAATCCTGCCAACCAATTCCGTGCCGCTCCCGGTATCTATAATGCTGCCAATTATGATTGCCTGAGCAGACATTATCCTTCCCATCTTCACGGCCGCATTCTGATCAACTAAATGCGTAAGGCTGAGTTGCTGCTCTTCCAATATTCTACTCATGAGAGACCTGTCTGTAAGCTGAAAGCGGTTTTGCTTTTGCAATGCCATCACAAGAAGATCCATAAAAAGTGAACTCTCTTCAGTAACAGTACCATTTTTCTCAAAGGGGTACACTGCTATTCTCATGCGCTCTTCAATGATCTCTTTTGGTAACTGAGAAAACCCCGGATTTTCTCTATAGACAGTAATTTCTTTTTCAGTTGCATTTCCCTTGGCGTCAATTGCCTTAATAGTTACGGTATTTTCCCCTTCAAGGAGGTTAACAAGATGGCTGAATACAATGCTCCGGGCGGCACTGTTCAGAATTGAGGTATTGTTTAGAGCCAGTGTTTCAATCAAGCTTGAGTCAGTAACTTTTCCTTCAATATATATCTGCTCTGTATAGACTGTGCGGTTAACGGACAATTCCTGCAGCTCTATATGAGGAGGCTGCCGGTCTTTTTCCCCAACAAGAGAGTCAAGAATGCCCTTCCCTGAAGCAGGCCCTGCAGAAGGGATATTATCGTCCGCCGATAGTACGCTTGTATCATTCCAGAACTGTGTCAACACAACCAGCAAGAACAGTATAAATATAAGAAAATATTTAAAATAATTTTTCATACTCAATTGTCCTTATGCTGCATGCTGGATTACCCGATCAAGTCGGGTAATGACAATACAACATTTCTATTAATCCAACACTATTTGGTAATCACCATATCTTGTACTTTAATCGCATCGGCTGTTTTCCTGTCTAGGAGCCTTGCTTTTGAGAAGCCCTCACTAACTTCTTCAATATTCGCTGCTCCAAGCTTTTCCATATCACTACCAAGATACTTGCCCGTCAGCGGGTGTTTGATCGCTTCTCCTTTTCTATAGATAATGATACCCATGTTACCCTTTATTCCGGAGCTGCTTCCCAGGTCAGTATAGACAACGCTGTTATCTCTTTTGATAACGGTCCCCTCAACAAGAGGAAAGCTCCCGGCCACCTTTGAAGCAAGACCATCCATCAGCTGACTTATTGAGTCTGAGCTCCTGTCTTCACTGTACACATCCTTTACTTCCATGATTTGCGAGGTTTCCGTATTGATCACTCTCGATGTAAACTCGACGGATTTATTGTCTGCTGTCACAGAAGTTGCAAGAATAGTGTCTGCTGCCATTAACCTGCCTACTTTTATGGAGTAATTCGGATCAGTAAGTTTCTCTCTTGTAAGTTTCTGTTCAAGAATAACCTGTTCCAGTTTCGCTCTCTCGATAATATTGAACCGCTGCTGGTCTACAAAGGACCCGGTTAACTGTTCGTAGGCCAAAAGCTCGATATTAGCTTTCTCCCTCAGAGAATCAAAAGGCATGATCGACATGCTGATCCTGCTCCCGACCTGCAGAACTTGAGGTATGGTTCGGCGTACAGTAAAAGCTGCAGTAGACCTGTTACCGGAAGAGTCAAACGCCTCGATATTAATCTCATTGTCCCCCTCATCAAGCCTTACAAGCTTGCTGAAAAATATCTTCTTTCCCTTCCGTGAAAAAATGTCCCCTTTATTAACGACAATCTGCTCCACCTTCCTGTTGTCTGAGACTTCACCTTCAACGTAGTATTTGTCTATAAAAACAGGCGGCATATCCTCAGAGTCTTTCAGCTTAATAACAGGCGAGACAGTGTCAGAGGAAAAAAGGTCTGCACCAGCCAACACCAGAAGAACCGGTTCTTCATTTTTATTTAGACTCGCCAACTCTTTTTCCATATCAATTTCTGCCCTGGTCATATTATTCAGTGTGTCATATGCGTCTATGACCAAAGGAGAAGGCAAAGATTCCCTGGACAAAATCAGATCAAAGTCATGGACATCAGAACCATTGACCGTGACGTTTTTTTGGTTAACGACTAATTTATTTATCCCTGTGGAGTCATTGACTGATCCGGTAATTCGGACAGATGAACCACTGCTGATTTTTTCCTCAACAATATCAAAGATGGTGATGGCAGGCCCCTCCCGGTCGATAGAAATCGCAACTTTTTTAACAGCCGGACTGCCGAGGAGGTCCTCAGCGCTGACAACGATACTGTTGGTCCCTTCAGAGATATCGACGTTCAATTCAAAATCGATCTCTTTTTGAGCAAGATCAAAACGGTACGGTGAGCCATTGATGTTTATCTGCGCGACATAGCCCTCTCCTGTTACTGTTCCTTTCACAAGCTTTGTAAAGTTGTTCAAAGATTCATTGTTAACAGGTGTATTGATCACAATTGATGGAGGAGCAATATATTTGCCCTGCTGATCGAGAAATATCTTCCGTGCCTTGTTCAGATAGAAGCTTGCCTTTGCAGATTTCTCCTGGGAAATGGATGTTTCCAACTCCCTCATCGCTTCTTCTATTTTTCCGATTTGCAGTAAAGCAATGCCCAGTTCTCTATGAGGGAAGTAGTCTATGAAGTGCATACCATAGGTCCGGGCCATGCGCTGGTCTCTGTCCCGTTTATCAGATGCCTTCTGTAAGTCATGCAGAGCACGCTTCCATTCACCCTGAGCAGAGTACTCAATTCCCCTGTCATAGTAGTTGTACCATCTTCCCCTGAAGGTGCCGCTTGAGTTTTTGAGGCTTTTACCAGAAGGGACGCATGAAACCACCAATAAAAGCGCTATGAAAAGGCTCACGGCTTTCTGGCATCCTTTTCTCATGGGATTATCCCTTTCCCTGCGCTATTCAACATACAATATGGCCGAGAACATAAATCCATGCTGCTCAACATCAGCGTTCACGCCTGATACAGCAGGTATGTCTGCTAATACGTCATTCCCTTGCCTGTATTGATAGGCCATATCAACAACCAATCTATTCCACGCGAACCCAGCACCCAGTGAAAGACCGTAATAATCATTTATGTGACCCACTCCTGGCTCAGGATCATAAAAGACCCCGGCCCGTACAGGAATAACATAATTGTCCCTGATAAAAAGGTACTCAGTGCCAAGCCTTACCTGGGTGGTGTTTTTTAATTGGTTAGTTGATTTATCGAGGGGGTTGCTTATATCACCCTTTGAATCCACAATAAGGAAATCTGACCATTCTGTTCTATAAACATCAAAAGCAACAGTCCAGCTGTCAGAGTGCCGGTAGGCCAGACCGAGACCATAGGCGTCAGGCATTTTCATGGTAAGTTCTTCTGTGCTTGACACAGTTTTGCCGGGTTGTATTAATGGAAATGGAGAAAGCGTGGGCCATACTGTTTCTGTCTGGAAATAGGTGCTCTGCCTAAGTTCAGCATCAAACGGTGTCTTGTACACACCTCCCAGGGTAAGTAAGTCAGTGATGAGCCACATGAAGCCAAGATGGGCATTGGTCCCTTGAAAGGCAAAATCCTGAGTCTGTATGAGATTTTCGATTTTCGGGTATGTTGTTCCTGCCACTGTGAGGCTTGCTGTCCCAACATCCCGTAAGGTGTTGTCCCAGCCATTCCTCTCTACAGCATTGTCCCAGAAATTAAAGGTCATACCGATGTATAACTCCGGAATGATCTGTACTGCCATGGCTGGTGATAACGTATAGAGATATCCGCTTTGATCAAAGGTAATATTGGCCACCTCCAGGTCATTGTCTACCAGAGCATTAACCCGGTTAAGCCTGAAAGCCACATTCTTGTCCATATCATACAGCCGCTGATAGTTCAGGGATATCACCATGTTTCTGTCAAGCCATACGAAGGGATATACAATGCTTGCATAATTAAGGCCGTCAGTGTCCATGGTATTCGTCGTGACTACTTCAGGATTAATGGTTGAGTTGTACCTCTGCTCCCGGTCAAAATAGGAATAGACTGCTGAAATTTCAGGCGTCTCAAGCTGAATCAGTCCTGCAGGGTTCCACGATGCAGCTGTTGCATCATCGGCAACGCCAATAAAAGCTCCTCCCATTCCGGTGGCCCTGGCCCCCGACCCTACAGGATTCAGCGATGAAGATACCTCAACCTGCTGCGCCTGTGATTCACCACCCGAAAAAAGTAACACGAAAAAAAATAAACCAATAGTTACTGCTCGCCCAATATAGTACATTTCCCCTTTATCCTTTCTTTTCCATTATTCTGTCCTTTTCCTTGATGTTGTCCATACTCCCGTTCACTGTTCCCCAGGAACTCTGTTCTCCCACCTCACTAATCGTTATCTCTCCCTTTGCAGCTGCGAGGCTGCTCTTTTCATCACCATTGAAAATCTCCAGCCCGTCCCCTTTGTTCAGGCCATGTATACTTCCAAGGTTAACCTGGCCCCTGTTTCCGGAAAGCGATATAATTTTTCCCTTCAAGGGGTAGGTTTCCCTTATCCAGGAAGATATCTGACCACCAAGAGCGCTTGCCGTGTTCATGTCAATATCATGAGAAGGTGATACTGTCTTCATTACCTTTTTAACCTGTGATGTCTCGGTATCAATAAATTTGGAAATAATGGACAATCCGTCATTGTCCGGTATTATCATCCCTGTCATGATTATATTGGCTGAAAACAGTTTGCCTATCCTGAGAGCGGTAAGCGGATTGGCAAGTTCCGTCTGACTGAGTTTCAGCTCTTCAAGGAGTTTATCAAGCAGTTCTCTCTCCACTATGCTCAGTCGTTCTTCATCCTGAAGAGCCAGGGGAAGGAACGCGAGAAGTTTTTTCTTATTGCCCTCATTGGTATTCCCAACAGAATTGACATCCATGAAAACCATGGAAAGCGGTCGTGAACTCCAGTCATCTTCATTTACATTGCCCTTTGCAAAATTTCCATCTCTGTAGTCTTTTGCGAGAGAGGTGATTAGAGCGTCAGTCCTTTTCCGTGCAGCTTCCTTATCCTCTGCAGAAACGACTATCGCGGGCACTTGAGCTGATGAACCTTCTCCGGGTGACCCGCCTCTTTCCCGCGTACTAAACAGAAATACTGCCACGATCGCGACAAGGAGCAGGCAAATCCCTGCTATAACTGCATTCCTCGTAGAGTGATCTCCATTTCCCAGTTGAATAACACTCTCTTTATGCCGCAATTCATGTGACACGAACTCTTCTTTCTCGGTCCTCTGTGCAGTCACCTGTTCACTCAAATCTATTTCATTCTGAATGTATGATGTCGTAGGATCACCGTACAGCATATAACTGGCCCAGACGATCGTATCTTCTCCGTACCTGTTTATAAGAGCCATTCGCGCCAATCTCACAGCCTCTCCAATCGTGGCTCCCTGAGCTATACTTTTGTAAAAGTGGACAGCAAAATATGATCCTGCTTCATCCGGAATTTCCCAGAAGGTCCCGATATAATGCTGAACACCTGTCAGCAGGAAAGCATTGGCAAGGCCGAAGATCCTGTCCTCATAATCTTCCTCAATTCTCCATTGATCAGAGTATCCCGACTGACAGGCGTTTGAGAATACCAGAGATGGCATGGGCATGGCGCTGGTCATGTTCATGATATCTTCAGCGTTTAATTTACCGTCTTTGAGCATCCAGCCGCTCTGCTCGGGATGTTGGGAGTCATGCTCAGCATGTCCGGCATAGTGAACAATGTCAAAATTTCTTATTTTTGCCTTTACATAGTCGGTCCTTATATCTGTGGATTTCAACGAGAGATTAAACCACTCATC
>CAMYJJ010000131.1 GCA_947258735.1 Thermodesulfovibrionia bacterium
CCAGATCTCCAAGGGTAGATTTTGGAGAACCTGTATAGCGGTCATAGCTGAGGACCATGTCATCCGGATACCCGACAGAAAGAAGCACATCTGCCCATTCCTTGGTCATTGCATAATGGGCCTCATAAATTTTCGTATTTTCATCATAGAGATTCTTAATGGACTCAACCTGTGTCATCTGTCCTGTTGAAGGGTTGTGAACCATGACAGGATTCCCGTTTTTATCGGAAAGCAGGCCATAAGCTCCGTCTTCCCGCAGCAGATTACTATTGGCATCATACCATTTCATATTCAGCCACATCCTCCTGCCTTCGGGGTAGCCGGTGATCAACTTGTGGCCGGTAAGATTAATGACTTTGAGCATGCTACCATTATCAGTAATTTCCAGAGAGGCGGCCTGATTAAGATTATCCATGGCACTCCGGCTTCCTGCTTCAAGTGCTGCCTTGTGTCGATCATCCAGCCCTCCTCCCAGTCTGAGCAGTCCCCTTTCATCCTGATATATGATGATATTGGCTGCCCAGTAATTGCCGCCCGTCATATCGTGGCGCGGCATGTCTTTTCTATAGGGAGAATTACTAATTGTCGATGCTTTTCCGGAGGCCGGTTTCATATGACATGTCTGACAGCTGAAATACCGGGGCGTGCCGTCTTCATAATTCCCGCCTGTTCCCGCAGCCAGGGCATCCTGATAAACGACTTCAAGAGATCCGCCTGCAACCTGCAGATCAGAGGGAAGATCAGTGAATGTGGAGACGAGTGTTGTATCAAAAACACTGGCTTTAAATTCGCTGAACGTCCGCTCGACTATGCCGTATTTGTATGGAGGATTGTTAAAAGCCGCCTTATCTTCTCTGGGGCCGCCCAGTTTGGGCGAGCCGACAGGTTCAATATCATAGCTTGATGTAACGGGATCAGAACCGGGCTGGGCTCCGTGGCCGGGCGCCAGATCACCCACTGCCGAATTGGAAACATCATGACAGGTACCGCAAAAATCGACTGACCGCTGATACGATGATGGAGAAAAATCATGGCGGGGCAGAGGACCCCATATTGGATAGTCATAGGGGCCAAGCTTTCCAAACTGGTCGGTAAGAACGAGCATACCGCTTCCATAGTAGGCTTCATTACTGTCGGCTGCAATAAAAGGAGGATACATTACTCCGGGCAAATCCGACTCATCAGGATTGGTCATCAGATGGCATGTATCGCAGTCTACCCCGTTATCATCAGTTGCACGTAACCCTGAACCGTCCGTGGGTTTTGAACGTCCACCATACCAGCCTCCAGCGCTGTGGCAGCGGATGCAGAAGTCACCTGAGCCGTCAAAATCCTGTTCAGCAATAGCCAGCGTTGCCCAGAAAATCGGATCGCGGCCCGCATTACCCATAGGACTTCCGCTCCATCCCGTGTATGGCTCAATAACAGGATTATCCTTATTATATTGACCATGACAGAAGTCGCAATCAACAGGAGATGCAAATGCCTGTACCTCATTCGGCTGCGTACCGGGCAGATCAATTTCAGGCGGCACATCATCAGCTGAAAAAACAGAAGAAACAAGAAGAATAATACATAAGATTGAGGTAAAATATCCAACTTGCATGTCATACTCCTTCTTTTAAAAAAAGTTGGTTGGAATTCCTGGTATATACTGACACGTACATGTTGATATGTATTCGGAAAACATTAATTTTCCTGTTTATCAAATATGCAGTTACCTGCTCGATATATTTAATTATATAAATATTTCTTATCACAATCAGGATGCTTTGTCTAGTGAATAATACTTATTAGGCTATAATGGGTATTACGTCCTCAATATATTAATAAAAAGAAGGGGGCTTGTCGTAAAATCAGATCGTGTTGACCGTCATGCCCGGAGTCAGTTATCGGGCATCCAGAACCTCTTGAGAAAACTGGATGCCCGATCAACAACCCTCGGGAATGACAGGCTTATATCAATAGTGTTCTAATACATTCCTATTTTGAGACAGGGTCTATTTCTTTCTAAATGAATTATAGACTTCTTCGATTTTGTTAACCCCTCTGTAGAGCAGGTCGGTGATGCTTCTTGGTCTGGGTCGTATCTTTCCCGGTTTCAGATCATCCATATCAACGCCTTTTTCTATCAGTATGGAAGGAGACTTGGTAATGGACAATATCTGGCTTGGATAGACGCTTCTGTGGCCTGTTATCAGATAACTCACGATACATGAAACCGCAGCATACGGGGCGACCTGGGGACCAAAGAATTCCATGGCCATGATGCTTGCAGACAGAGGGGTGTTGGCTGCTCCTGCAAGAAGGCTGACCATACCAATAGCCGCAAATATGGCAGGGTCATATCCCATGATGGAACCGAAGAGACTGCCAGCTGTGGCCCCTATAAAAAAGATCGGAGTGACCATTCCTCCGCTTCCGCAGAACGCCAGTGTGATGGAAGTGAATATGATTTTAAAAATAAAATCATATGATCGAACGCTGTCACCATGAAGAGCTCCATGCACGGTCTCCAGTCCCAAACCGAGGTATCTGGTGGAGAATATGAATGCAAGTGCGACAAGAATACTGCCTCCTATTAATCCTTTGTAAGGTTCCCAGATGTCAATTTTTTTGCTCTGTGATTCTGCAAATTTCAGTGCTTCTATCAATACAAATGAACAGAGTCCGAAAAAAACAGCACCAACGATAACCTCTATAAAAAAACCCTCACTGAACTCCGGGATAAACTGAAGGGGCTGATAAAAGTACTCTACACCGAGGGCAGACGAGACCTGATAACTTATGATGCCTGCTACAAAAGAGGGGAACATGACATCATAAAATATTGTACCAATAAACAGAACTTCAACACCGAAAATCGCCCCGGCAATCGGGGTCCCGAATACAGAAGCAAACCCTGCACTGATACCGCAGATAACCAGTTTCTTTCTGTCCTTGCTGTTAAAGCCCAGAAGCCTGGAGAACAGGTATGACAGTCCTGCTCCTATTTGAGCAGCAGGGCCTTCCTTGCCTACAGAACCTCCTGCTGCAATGGTAGCGACTGTTGCCACCAGTTTTACAGGAACGGAAAGCGGTTTCATTTTTCCGTTGTATTTGTGAATTGCTTCTATGACCTTTTCGGTGCCGTGCCCCCTGGCCTGAGGAGATAAATATTTAATGATTAAAGCTGAGAAAAAAAGGGCAAAGGGAAGCAGAAAATAATAATAATCAGTCTGGGACGTTGTATACTCAATACTCCTGTTTAATATATTAATGAAAACCGAGGTAGATACGCCAACAATAACCCCTACGCCCGAAGCGAGCAAAAACCACTTGGCCACACTGATGAAAAGGACTGACTGTTCAAGGAAGAGCTGTTTTTTCTTCACCTTATGTTGTCGGGCGAATAATTATTAATAAAAATCATGACCTTCTCTTAAGCAGCGCCTTGTTGTAGGCTGTCATCACATCGCCCCTTTTTAACATACCCACAACTTTTTTCTTATTATGAAAATCAACAACCGGCAACTCCCCAATGTCCTTGATCGCGAACTTCTCAATCGCCGTGTTCAGATTATCATTCGGTGTAAGTACAATAACATTTTTTGAGAGCAGAAACTTGACTTTGATCAATCCCTTCAGGTCTTCCTCAAAAAGTACGCTCTTGACATCCTGCAGTGATACGATCCCTGACAACATTTCCCCGCTGTCAACAACGGGGAGGTAAAAACTTTCTCCTATGACTATTTTATCAAGAAGATCATGAATGTCTGTGTCTTCATGAACTGTTGTAAACTCTTTTTTCATGACATTTCCAACCTGAAGTGTGCTCAGGATAGTGGCTTCAAGCCCGTCATGCATATTAATTCCTTTGCGTGTCAGCTCTACGGTATCAAGCGAATCATGGAACAGCCGTTTGGCAGTCAAAGAACCAAGAATGCAGGCAAACATTACCGGAATTATGATCTTGTAATTGGCGGTCATTTCAAACAGGAGAAATATACCTGTTAATGGTGCATGAGTTGCTGCAGCGAGAAAAGCGCCTATGCCGACCGTAGCATACGCACCGGGATTGGCCGCAAACGATGGAAACAGGGAATGGACCAGCCAGCCATAGCTTCCTCCTGCCATCGCGCCTATAAACAGGGCAGGGGCAAAGACGCCTCCCGCCCCTCCTGATCCCAGCGTGAATGATGTCGCGATTATTTTCATAAAAATAAGCGCGAGCATGATCAGAAAAATTATTTTGCCGTCAAGGGCCATCTGGATATATTCATAACCGTCTCCCATGATCTGAGGGAAAAAAATACCGATAGCCCCTACCATACTTGCTCCAATTACCGGTTTTATATAGGGGTGAATTGTCAAAGCGTCAAACCTGTCTTTCACCTTATAAAACATTTTTATATATAACACCGCTATGATTCCCATAAAGACCCCGAAAAAAATATAAAGGGGAATCTCATATAAGCTTGCATCGTAGGCTGGTACCGTAAAGATCGCATTTTCACCATAGTACATTCTGGATACTACGGTTGCCAGACCTGAGGATATAACAATGGCTGCAAAGGAGGTAAGCTCATAATTTCCAAGCAGGACTATCTCGGTAGCAAACATGACACCGGCGATCGGGGCATTAAAAGTAGCAGCAACTCCTCCGGCAGAACCTGCCGCTATCAGGAGCTTTATTCTGTTACCCGATACTTTAAATACCTGTCCCACCAGTGATCCTATTGACCCGCCTATCTGAGCAATGGGGCCCTCGACCCCGGCAGACCCTCCGGTTCCAATGGTAAAAGCTGAGCCGAGGATTTTAAGGGGGATGATTCTCTTTTTGATCCTTCCCCCTTTGATATTGACCTGTTCCAGAAATTTTGGGAAGCCATATCCATTTACATCGTCTCTGAAGTAATGTGATAATGGAATGAGCAGCAGGGCACCGCATACTGGCAACAGGGGAATTAAGATTCTGTAGATACCCCCCTGATCTATATGCAAAAGAGCGGATCCTCCCACAAATACAACTTCATGAACAAGGTGCATTGCAGCACGGAAAAGGATATTGGCAAAACCACTTAAGATGCCGACCACAATGGACATGGCAATAAGAATGGTATGCTCGCCTACCTGGAGAGTGGAGAACCTGTCCAAAAATGCTTTGAATCTGTCAGATTTCATTAATGTATTGGTTGTATATAATTTGCTATCTATTATTCCTGTCATGCCCGAAGTCAGTAATCGGGCATCCAGAACTCATTGACAGCACTGGATTCCCGCTCAAAAGATCTGAGGGAATGACAATTGAAATAACTGGATTATTGTACCGGATACTATGGAAAGAGTCTAATTAACTGCAGAGCGCAAATACATTTATGAGCTGTGTGTGAGATTTAAAAGAGAAATGGGTCACACATCGACATGAATAACTTGTATTACAACTCTATTACTTTTTTACCCTTGTTGATGTTGCAGTACCATAAGGCCAGATAGTCCCTGATCTGCCTTGTCAGAAGAAAATTATTCTTTACAAATTCCTTTCCCGTACGTCCCATCTCCTGAGCCATCTCAGGGTTGTTCAGGTACTGTCTGATTCTGAAGGCGGCTCCTTCTACAGAGTACACGACAAAACCTGTCAGGCCGTGCACAATCTGTAATGGTATACCGCCTACGGCCCCTCCTATCACAGGCTTTTCCTTCCACATGGCCTCTGATACGGTGAGGCCAAACCCTTCCCTGATAGATTTCTGAAGAATGATATCTGACATTCTCTGAATGGCGTTTATCTCCGTATGATTATCTGGAGGGAGCAGGAGGATAATAATGTCATCATCACCTTCCGCATAGTCTTTTACTTCATTTAAAATCGCTTCTCCCTCAGGGTCATCGGTGGCTGTGCTGCCGACAAGTATCAGTCTGCAGTCATTATATTTTTTGACGATTTTATATGCATTGATGACACCGATCGGGTCCTTGAATTTATCAAATCTTGAAACCTGCAGTATGATTGGTTTGTCACGCGGGATGTTGAACCGTTCGGCAACTTCGTTTATTTCATCATCTGTGAGGTCCCTGTTCTTGTCGCTGAGGGGGTCAATCGATGGTGTTACTATGTACTCGTCAATCGGAAGGGACTTTGCAAACTTTGTCACAGAAAAAATAGCGGTATCGTATTTAACAACATATTTTTTCAGATTGGCCCAGCAACTCGGCATTGGATTGGATATATCTATATGACATCTCCACATCCATATTGATTTCCCGGAGCGCGGCCTGTAGTCTATGAGAGGTGCAGGCTGCGGATCGTGGATAAGAACAGCGTCAGCTTTGAGGTCCAGGTTCTTTTTATTCCTTTTGTTGACCTCGTAATAATAGTCCCACATTTTTTTTGTAAACTTTTCCGTGTTGCCCTGAAGGGCATTATGGGTCTTTTTTGTAAAATCGAAAAACCTGGCATCCCCTTCGATGACTTCCCACCGGGCATCAATGCCCAGGTCCTGAAGCAAAGGAATCATCCTGTTCAGTATTTCTGCAACACCGCCACCTTCACGGGTAGAATTAACATGGAGAAATGACCTGCCTTTCAGCTTTTTACAGAGACTTTGTATAAGCTGCAGATCTCCTTTGGGGGAGATACCCGAATATTGATTTATCAACTCATTACTCCTTCCATATCCGCCCTTACATACTCTTCAACAACGACCTTTATATGATTTCTTATACTTTCTATACTGTGCATGAACGGATCAATGGCCCTTATTCTGTCAGCAAGCTCTTTTCTGAAAAGTGAGTGTTCAATCCATCTTGAAAAATCATCTACAATTCCCTCACCGAGACGCACCCTTGAATCATAAAAGTGGTAATATATGCTGCCGGGATCAACATGCTGCAAGGCGACGAGAAATTCGGCCAGGTTCTTTGTTATGAGCCCAACCGGGAAGACAACGCTGACAGTCTCATTAAAGTAAAATTCATTTCCGCTCGTGACGTCCCTTGGCTCCGGAACGGTCCTGAGAAAAGCATCGATTTCCCGTATGAGTTCATTTCTCACAGCCTTGATGGTTTTCAGGGTATACGGATCTATGCTTGTAAGGCGTTCAGCAAGGGCCCTCTCTTCAAGGTATTCACCGGCCCATTGAGAGAAATCATTTGTATAATCCAGCATATGGCCCTTAAGGAAATACTGGTGAGTATGGTGGAATATGGATTCATCTCCCACGGCAGCAATGAGCTTCCTTAATTCTTTCAGATTTTTTGCATGTTTACCGGTAGATTTAATGATACTGACACACTGCTTGAATTCAAAGGACCTTGTTGATTTTGCCAAATTTACGCCTCTCTTATATAAACGGTTCTTTGAGGATAAGGAATCGGTATGCCCTCAATTACATACGTGTTATATATCTTTGTTCTGATACATCCGAATTAACAGTTTATCCTGATACGTTGCTTTTATCCCGAAAGGCCATGACAGGCTGAATTATTGAAGCGATTCTGGTGTCAAAGCGTTCCACAACGTTCCTGAATTCAGCCATCAATTTCTTTGGGACCGATGTGCCCCGCGGAAGCTTTATCTTCAGCGGGTCGACAAATCTTCCGTTAAACTTGATCCTGTAATCAAGATGCGGGCCTGTTGAAAGTCCTGTGCTTCCGACATAGCCGATTATATCTCCCTGGGAAACCTTCACCCCTTTTCGGATTTTCTTTGGAATTTTTGAAAGATGTCCGTAGTATGTTGTGTAGCCTCCCCGGTGCTTGACTTTAACCATCCTGCCGTTCTGACCTTTGTATCCTGCGAACAGGACGGTTCCGCTTCCCGCAGAAGATACAGGCGTGCCTGTTGGGGCTGCATAGTCAATCCCCAGGTGAGGTCTGTGTATCCTGAGTATGGGATGATATCGCCTCTTGCTGAATCTCGAGCTGATATATTTAAATTTCAGGGGAGATCTTAGAAGGGCCTTTTTCAGAGACGTGCCTTGACCGTCAAAATAGTCCACATACCCGTCAGTTTCATACCTATATGCCTCGTGGATTTTACCGTTATTTATGAATTCTGCTGCCAGGATATCACCAAACCCTTTAAATACCTCATCAACCCATAATTCCTCAACGATAATTTTGACAGAATCTCCGCTTCTTATATCACTTGAAAAATCAATGTCCCATGCATAAATATCTGAAAGCTTCAGAGCCAGTTTGTGGTACTCCCTGTGTGCACCGGGCATGGCATTTGAGAGATTATCAGTAATATGTAAAGAGAGCGAACCAGTTTTTTTTGTGACAGGCAATGTAATTTTTCTGGATGTAAAACCTTCTTCACTCTTTGTTATATCCAGAAATGAGGTATCATCAATTCCCAAATGCATTTTCCGTACCGTCTTTTCTTCTTTATCGACTTCAAAGCGATACAGGCTTCCAACAGATATCATTGATAAATTATGGATG
>CAMYJJ010000132.1 GCA_947258735.1 Thermodesulfovibrionia bacterium
GGGAAACAGTGCCCTGAGATATTTCAAGCCCAAATCTGGCAGCCTGCTGCTCCATCTTCTGCGCAAGTTCGGCACCGGCAACCCCTTCTTCAAAACCCGGATAATTTTCTATCCATTCCGTGATCGCGACAGTACCGCCGGCCAATCCCTTTTCAATTACCACAGACTTTAATTTTGCCCGGGAAGTATAAAGCCCTGCTGTCAGGCCAGCAGGGCCTCCGCCAATAATTATTACGTCATACATGCTATCAAAATTATCCCAGAAAGGAATCGATTTTGGATTTTAACTGGGCCTTGGGAACAGCTCCGACTACCTGGTCTTTTACCTCCCCGCCCTTAAAAAACATCAGGGTAGGAATGCCCCTGATTCCATACTTGCTTGCAAGGTCAGGATTTTCGTCAGTATTGACCTTGGCAAACACAACCTTGCCATCGTATTCTTTCGCAAGCTCTTCAACGACAGGAGCTACTATCTTGCATGGGCCGCACCAGGTTGCCCAGAAATCAACCATAACCAGATTTTCGGACTGCATGACCACCTGGTCAAAAGTCTCACCTGTAACACTTGTAACTGCATCTGACATATGAAAGACCTCCTATATAAAAGTTATAATGAACATTAATTATATTGACTATTTATACTCTTTGTCAATTTGCTGCTATCGTGTAATACTATCAATATTCCCATACGATTTCATCCTGCATTCCGGGCCGCTTGTCATGAGGAATGCCCCTATTTTTTAGATCGGGATAAAATAAATAATCTATGTTACAATCTGTTCTTCATTTCGATTACAGAAACAGGAGAAAACAGTGGGAGAGATAAAAAGCCGTGAACAGGAGCCCCTCCCGGGTATAACCTATTCAGAGATTCATATTCCGGATGACAGTGATCTTGGAACCGGCACATTTGTAACAGTTCTTGAAAAAGGGGCCTTTGGTAAGAAAAACCCTATCATTAGTTCTATTATGAAAGAGCCGGAGTTTGTACTCATTTTAAGCATGAATGCCGCAATAGAATCGGCAACAGCGATGATCGGTAAATCACAGAACACCCCTCCTCTTGACCGCAAGGTCTTTACATTCCCTGATGATGTCAACACCGGGGAAGTCCTTACTTTTAAAGTCAGGTTTGATACCTGGGATGTGATAGGAATAGAGTTAAACGGAAACGGGTTGGCACTGGCCGGCTAGTACGAGAGCACTCTCCGATACGTTAATCGGGCCGCAAACTGAAATGTTACGTATCTGACTTGTCTTTTATCTGTCTCAGGTTATTGGCCAGTCTTGAGAGATTATTCTTCAGCCCGCTGAGGTTCCTGTCTATTCCGTCTGCCATATCAGTCAGGTTCCTTAGTTCGGCCTTTTTTGATGATACATTGAGATATGTCTCTTTAAGATCAGAAATATCAGAGGCAAATACCATGGACATATTATCATCAACGGGTATCCAGGTAGCATTCCATAATCTTCCTGAAGCTTCAAACACAGACTCAAGCTCTTTTCCCTTTTCAAGCAGGTCAGGCGGATTACACCACTGACAGGCAGTCGCGGAATCACTCTGGTGTGAACTGCATTTTTTCCCGGTTACAATACCTGCTTTTTCCGCAGCCTCATTTGAGGTAATAATTTCATTCGTATGAGGATTAAACGTAATAGCAACATAAGGCATTCTATCCAGCATCATCTGGTTATAGTATGTTTTCATCTGAAGGGTCACCTCTGCTGCTTCAACGTCTTTTTCCCAATCAAGTGATGCGAGAACAGACTTGACCTTAAGAGGCAGATCTTCTATAAACCCTTCATCTTTAATGATATAATCCTTGGCGCCCCTTTTCATCATGTCAACGGCTATATGCTGGTTACCCTTTCCTGTCACAAGTAAGAAAGGCACATCTTTCTTCTTTCTTGAGAGGGTCTGAATAACATCTTTGCCTGACATATCAGGCAGGCCGTAATCCAGAATTAACAGCGGGTCCTCAGTTTCAGCAACCCTTTCAATGGCATCAGAACCGCTCAGGGCTCCTGTAGTAATAAAGCCTTCACGCTGCAATATTCTTTGCATAAGATGATTCAAGCTTTCATCATCTTCAGTTACAATAATATTAGGAATATTACTCATGCGATTTTCCTCTCTCTATTTATGTAATAATAATTACAACCAATATGTTATATAATATAGCAGAGTATGTTTGTCAATTACAATAATTAGTTTGCCTTTTATTTCTTCCTTAACGCCTCTTCAACCGTTTTTATCGCACAGAATTCACCGCACATGCTGCAGACCTGTGATTCTGTGGGCGGGACCTCTGCCCGGTAACTCCTTACTTTTTCAGGATTAAATGACAATTCGATCTGACCGTTCCAGTCAAGGGCCTTTCTGCGTCTGGCCATTTCATTATCAATATCAATGGCCCCTTTTACGCCCTTTGCAATATCTGCAGCATGAGCTGCAAGTTTCGAGGCAATAACTCCCTCTTTCACATCCTCTATACTGGGCAGCCTTATATGCTCCGCAGGGGTTACATAACAGAGAAAATCAGCGCCTGCTGCGCCGCCTATTGCACCGCCAATGGCAGCGGAAATATGGTCGTATCCCATGCCTATATCGGTCACTAATGGTCCAAGCACATAAAACGGAGCGCCTTTGCAGATCTCTTTCTGCATCTTCATATTTAATTCAACCTGGTTTAACGGTACATGACCGGGACCCTCGATGATGACCTGCACCCCCTGTTTTACCGCTCTGTCGCGAAGCTCGCCCAGCGTAAGCAGCTCATCTATCTGGGTCCTGTCTGTGGCATCGCTAAGGCATCCCGGACGGGCCCCGTCACCGAGGCTCAAGGTAAGGTCATGCTTTCTGGACAGTTCAATCAGTCTGTCATAATTCTCATAGAGAGGGTTCTCTCTGTCATTGTAAATCATCCATTCAACAAGAAAGGCCCCTCCCCGACTGACAATATCAAGGATCCTGCCGTCTTCCCGTAATGTCTCTATTGTTTTACGGGTCAAACCGCAATGGACAGTCACAAAATCGACACCCTCTTCTGCATGATGTTCAATTGCATCAAAGAGGTCATCAACACTCATCTTTGCAATCGATCCCTTATCCTCTGCTGCCTTTGCAACCGCTTCATATATGGGAACCGTCCCTACGGAAACCGTTGATTTTCTCATCAGCAGCTTCCTTATGTCCTTTATCGGACCTCCTGTTGAAAGGTCCATAACGGCATCAGCTCCGTACCTTATAAGGACGTCCAGTTTTTCCATCTCTTCATCAAGAGATATCCTGTCCCTTGATGTTCCTATGTTTGCATTGACCTTTGTCCTGAGACCTTTTCCTATACCTAACGGTTTAATGTCATGCAAAACATTTCTTGATATAACAGTCACCCCTTCTGCGATATCCTGCGACAACTGTTCAGCAGACATCCTTTCATCAAGGGCAACCTCCTTCACTTCATCAGTGATGACGCCCTCTCTGGCTAATTCAATCCTTGTTTTGTTTATAGCGGCCATTATATGCTCCTGTTAAATTATTTAATTTGCAAATGATATCTATTGTTTGTCATTCCGGCTTGCCTGCCTGCCGGCAGGTCCGGAATCTATCACGTTTGATTACCGTCGTGTTTCACTTGCGTGAATGACACGCTTTTGAGCATTGACTACATTTATACACATAGTCTGATTAGTTCCTGTGATTGTTGTTTGATATTATCTGAGGCCAGGATATCACGGATCATGGCAACTCCCTGTGCACCTGTGTTTCTGATAACGTTAATCCTGCTGCCATTGATTCCTCCTATGGCAAATACAGGAATCTTTATTTTTCTGATCACCTGTTTTAAGGCATCAATTCCAACGGGCTTCCCATACTTCAGTTTCGAAGGCGTGCTGTAAACAGGTCCAAACGTTATAAAGTCAGCACCCCCTTTTTCAGCATCTCTGGCTTCCTTCATGGAATGGGTTGAAACGCCTATTAAAAGCTTCTTCTTCACGGATTCCCTTACCATCGCCACAGGGATACTGCTCTGAGTCAGGTGAACACCATCAGCTCCAACAGCAAGCGCAATGTCAAACCGGTCATTAATAAACAACGTTGCCTTATGTTCTTTGGTCAGCCTTCTCATCTTGTATGCCAGCTGTAAAAGATCTCTCGTCCCCATATCTTTTTCTCTCAGCTGTACTGCCCTTATGCCACCTTTTAAAGCTTTTTTAACTGCAGTGACGAGTGATGAGTGATCAGTGATGAGTTTTCTATCTGTTATAAGATACAATTTAAAATCAATAATCTGTTCACCCATCACCTATTACTCATTACCCTTCACCGCCTTTAAAGCATACCCTCAATCGGGCTGCTGGCAGTAGCATACAGCTTCCGTTCTATTCTGCCGGCCTTATATGCAAGGCGTCCTGCTTTCACCGCATGGTTCATGGCAGTGGCCATGGCAATGGGGTCTTTTGCCCCTGCAATGGCGGTATTTAATAAAACAGCATCACATCCAAGCTCCATGGCAATTGCTACATCAGAGGCTGTGCCTACGCCCGCATCCACTACCACAGGCACCCTTGCCTGCTCCAGGATGATCTTGATGTTGTAGGGATTTCTGATTCCCAGTCCTGAACCGATTGGCGCTGCAAGGGGCATGACCGCAGCTGCGCCTGCATCTACAAGACGCTGCGCCATAATGGGATCATCATTAATATACGGCAGGACGATGAACCCTTCTTTGGCCAGAATTTCAGTAGCCTGAAGGGTTGCACATGCATCAGGAAACAGCGTTTTTTCATCACCCAGCACTTCAAGTTTTATAAGATCAGAAATGCCGGTCTCCCTGGCAAGCCGTGAATACCTGAGAGCATCTTCCATAGTGAAACAGCCTGCTGTATTAGGCAAGATCTTGTATTTCCCGGGATCTATAAAATCAAGCAGGTTTTCCGACTTATTATCAAATATATTTGTCCTTCTGACAGCCACGGTAACAACATCAGCACCTGAAGCCTCAATTGCCATCTTTGTCTCTTCAAAATCTTTATACTTTCCTGTACCCACCCACAGTCTTGATTTAAATTCGATTCCTTTAATTATCAAATTGTCGTTCATCCCTGTCTCCTCAATAAATAAAATTCACTCGTTTCGTCATTCCACACTTGATGCGGAACCCAGCATTTAAACTCTGGATTCCCGCCTTCCAGACTGTGTCACAATTGTCATCCTGAACCTGTTTCAGGATCTCATGATCTGCAACATGCTAAAAAAACGAGATTCTGAAATGAATTCAGAATGACATTATGCACGTTTTATGTAATGTGACACAGTCTCTTCGCGGGAATGACGAACATTCTATTTTTTGTAATTTTTAACCGCCTCCAACAAAATTAACAATCTCTACCTTATCTCCATCCTTTAAAACACGGGTAGAAAAATCACTTTTCTTAATGATGTCCAGGTTGACTTCAACAGCAACCCTGGCCGGTTCAATATCCAAATGACTGAGCAGGCCTCCAACAGTCAGGTCGTCCTGGATTTCAGTCTGTTCTCCGTTTAATGTTAGTGTCATCTTATTACTTTGCTTGCAGTTCACCACGTATATATTTGTCATTCCCGAAGTCTTTTATCGGGAATCCAGTTCATTCATATGTTGACCCGATTTTACGGGTATAAGTCTGGATACCCGCCTTCGCGGGTATGACGACAACAGGCATTTCATCATTACTGCTGCAATTTCATTTAACCTCAAGAGTGAACATCTCTCTTACCCTGTTCTACAAGCTTCATCTTATCTATCAATCCGTTGGAGCTATTGGTAATCTCCACCTTCAGCATTTTTTCCAATTTTTTCTTCACATCACCGGAGCAGCAGTCCTCAATATACTCCTTCAACGAAAGCAGGGCATTGTCATGGCAGAATTTTTTCATTTTTTCATTCTCTGCAAGATGCCTGAACTGTTCCCCGCTTCTGCCTTCCCTGTAACAGGCGGTGCACAGGCTGGGGATCATGCCCTTGTCAGCAAGTTTCTGTATCACCTGTTCAAGATTTCTGCTGTCACCTATGTCAAACTGTTCTGTGTCACCTTTTTCAATATATCCCCAGGGGCTTGTCCGGGAACCGGCTGATATCTGTGATGCTCCCTTTGTAAGAAGCTCATCCCTCAGATCTGCACATTCCCTTGTCGAGACTACCACCCCGGCATACGGGAGAGCGAGCCTGTAAATGGCTACAATTTTTTTCAGGTCCCCATCTGATACCCTGTATGTATCAAAATCTACTTCTGATCCTTCTGCCGGCTGCAATCGGGGCACAGAAAGTGTATGAGGCCCGAACCCGTATTTATTAATTAACCTCCTGGCATGGGCAATTAACGCCCCAACTTCCCAGCGCCAGTCGTACAGTCCAAGAAGCACACCCATACCCACATCTTCAAAGCCCGCTTCTATGGCCCTGTCCATCACATTCAGTCTGGATGCATAGTCAGCTTTTGTACCCGTTGGATGTAAATATCTGTATGAAGGAATGTGATACGTCTCCTGGAAGCACTGGTATACGCCAATCCCGCTGGCCTTGAGTTTTTTGAAATCGCTGACACTCATCGGAGCTGTATTGGCATGCAGTATTCTGATATCGGTGCTGCTGTAAATTGCATCAGCTACTTTTTTAAAGTAGTCTACGCCAGTACGTTTCGCGTGTTCGCTGGCAACGAGGAGCAGCCTTCTGTACCCTTTGCTGGCAAGAAACTCCGCTTCCTGAACTGCCTCATCAATGGTCAGACTCTTTCTCCTTGCATCTTTGTTGCCGGTCCTGAAACCGCAATACAGACAGTCATTCATACATTCATTTGAAAGATAAAGGGGAGCAAACAACACCACTCTTCTGCCATAGACTTTTTCCTTGACCCTGTTAGCGGCTTCATACACTTCTTCCCAGGCTTCTCTGTCATGCAGGTCTATCAAAGCCGAAACTTCCGTCAGATTCAGAACCTGAAGATCCAGAGACTTGTCAAGGATTTCTCTAATTAATACTCTGTCACTTTTTGATTTAATATTTTTCATTGTCTCAAATAACTACTCAGGTGCAAAGCGGCAAAGGCACAGAGGCACAAAGTTTTTACAATAATACATGAAAAATATTTTAATCTTTTTTTCACTTTGTCCCTTTGCTACTGTGTGTCTTTGTTCCTGTCAGTGCAGTTATCTTCTCCAAAATAAAAAACCGTACTCCCGGTATGGCACAAGCCAAAGGAAATACGGAATATGATTTCGCTTCCCTTTCCTTCGCTGGGATTAACCAGTTCAGGTTCGGAGGGTCTCCCGATGTTCCGGGACTCTCAGGCAATGCCTCCCCTAGGGTAGAATCAAAGTATACCTCTGAATGAAATGTCTGTCAAGCTGTGTTTTTCAGACCTATTTTCTCATGTCTTCTAAAAAACATGAGATTTCTGTAAAATATTCTACGTGTATCAACTAATCATAATCCTGCTATGCCTTCTTTCTTATCCGGCAAGTACTGCCGCATCAGGTGCATTTCCATTAGATCATGAAAACACATCTATTATAGGAACACACAGCTCACTGACATTAAATAAAGATGAGACCCTGATCGAACTGGCCAGAATATACAATACAGGGTATAACGAAATCGTTGATGCCAATAAAAATATTGATCCCTGGATTCCCGGAAAAGGCACCCGGGTGGTCCTGCCTACTTCCTGGCTCCTTCCTGATATGATAGACAACGGGATTATCATCAATCTTGCTGAGCTGCGATTGTACTACTTCTTTACCATACAGAAATCCAGATATGTAAAGACCTATCCTATAGGAACAGGCAGGCAGGGATTTAACACACCCGTAGGAGATTATAAGATTACGTTCAAGATCAAGGACCCGGTATGGAAGGTGCCCGAAACATCAAGAAAAGAAAACCCTGAACTGCCACTCTATGTGAAACCCGGTCCGGACAATCCACTGGGCGGGTACTGGCTGCAGCTCTCGATTGATACCTATGGCATACACGGCACAAACCGGCCCTATGGAATAGGAAGAAACGTCAGTCAGGGATGTATCAGACTCTATCCGGAAGATATAAAGGACCTGTACAGCTATGTAAAACCCGGAACAGTGGTTAAAATAATTGATGAGCCTGTAAAAGTGGGGATGCACAAGGACAGCGTGTATATTGAGGTTCATACGTCAGACCTGACTGAATCAGAGATTGTTCAGCTCGCGATCAATAAACTGAACAGGAAGCACCTGTTGAAGGATGTAGACACCGCATTACTGATTAATTCAATAAAAAGTGCAACAGGGCTTCCTGCCTTAGTATCAAAATAATTATTTTTGCTG
>CAMYJJ010000133.1 GCA_947258735.1 Thermodesulfovibrionia bacterium
AATATGACAACGCAAAAAGAATATATGTTTCAAAGAATGATGATAACAGTGAATACATCATTTATGACGCTGTGGGACAGAGTTTCTCCTTAACTGTTGGACAGGGGAAAACATACAGCGTAACCAGACTGAACCCTGTTGATGGACAATACGAAGACTTAGGAGAGATTACCGGAATATATAATCAAAGCCTGCCTGTTGTGCAGGATTGGGTATATCACATAAAAGAAATTGCTCAACCCTGCACCCTTACGTCCGCTTCTTGGTCTCCGACTTCAACCCAGGAAGGCTCTGAGGTTTCCCTCAATGTCACAGGAGACAACTGTGACGGAAAAGCAATATCCTTCCTGGTGACTGAAGACGATCCTCTTTTAGACGGCCCTGCAAGCAATCAGCCGGCAAATGCAGTATTTTTGGGAAATACCGCTTCGACAGTCTGGACTGCGGAAAGGGAAGAACCTATTGGAAGCGCTATATACTACTTTGAGGCAATCGAAACGACAAATATCCAGAATACATTAACGAGTGGATTGCTCACTGTATACGAAATCCTATAATGCAGCAATAATCGAAGCAAGAATTCCAGAATAAGCAGCAGGACTTGGCATGTGGACCAGGCAGGTACAGTATTGAATTATCCAAGATCGATACTGCACAACATAATATTTAAGCTATTGATCTGTGGGCGGAAAGCATTAATGCGTTAAATCAATTCATATCAGGTAGCAGGATAACAAATATACAAACAATTGTTGCGGACATATCCAGAAAAATACCTCTTGAAACAGCTTCGGCAGATTTGTGCCTGCTCGCAACGGTCCTTCATGATTTATCAAAAGAAGCCCGGAACTCAACATTGAAGGAAGTACACCGGGTCTTAAAACCTGGAGGTATTCTCTTGGTCATTGAATTTAAAAAAACTGATGTCGGGCCGGGCCCCCCGCTTAACATAAGGCTTTCAGGACACGATGTTGAGACTCTTGCTTCCACACATGAATTTGAAAAAATGATCTGTGAGGAGATAGGAGAATTTAATTATTTATTGAAACTTCACACCTTAAAATAACTCCACAGCCGTTTTTTTCAATCAATATGTATGTTTCAATGAAGTGAATCATTATTGCATTTAGTTAATTTGATGGTACAATTTAAATAATATACAGTTGCTAATGAATGTTTGTTCATGCTGCAAGGCATATTGAATGAAAATCATTAAGGAGGAGATCATATGAAAATCCTGTCAATCATTCTAGTGGTGTTCATACCTGCAGCAGCAGGTGCATTTAATGTTCAGGAGATGAACAAGGAAGACATTCAGAAAATGATGAACCGGATGCAGGAAGCAAATACCTGTATGCAGAAGGTGGATCAGGGGAAACTGAAACTTATTGAGCAGCGTTCACGTGAGATGGAATCAGAGGTGAAATCATTGTGCGACAGGGGAGAACGTGACAAAGCGCAGAAAAAAGTTATGGAATACGGAAAAGAAATGGAAAAAGACCCAACAATGAAGAAAATGAAAAAGTGCAGTGATATGATGGGCGAAATGCCGGAAATGCCTTTTATGGGCGGGGAAAAGGATGAAGACCGTTCTTCCGGACATATATGCGATTAAATCACTGTGCACTATTATTCATATAATGCGCAATGATGTATATAAGAATCTTCATAATGATCTTCATCCTCTGTATGCCATCCGTTGCATCTGCGCTGCGCTGCGGTACGAGCCTGGTATCAAAGGGAGACAGAAAGATTGAAGTTTTAAAAGAATGCGGTGAACCGGAGTTTGTCGAAACATGGGAAGTGGAAACAGTAACACATATTACCGATGTAAAAGACGAGATTCGCGAAGATATGATTATTGACAGAAAGACCGATATTGGAAAATCGAAACTTGTCCGTCTGGAAGAGTGGACCTATAATTTCGGATCAACCCGCTTTATTCAGTATCTGACATTTGTAAATGGCAGGCTCAGAAGAATAGAGGACGGGCCAAAAGGGACAGACAAAGATCCGTTATCAGGATATGCAAAGTCACGATGCGGTTACCTGGTTGAAGAAGGCGACAGGAAAATTGAAGTCATTATTAAATGCGGCGATCCATATTCAATAGAATATTACTGGGAAGAAGAAATCTCTGCTGTTTCAGATACTGTAAGAACCCGGAAAATCCCGCACTTTTCCAGACAGGGCTTTAAGTATAAAAAAAATTATAGTTATATCAGAGAGCGGGTTTATGAACAAACCAGAAAATTGATTAATATTGAAGAGTGGACGTATAATTTTGGCCCCAGACATTTTTTATACTTCATTAAAATGGTGAATGGTAAAGTTGTACACGTTGAAGACGGAGACTATGGTTTTTGACCTTCTGAGCACTCATGTTCTCAATTATATAATTAATTAAACAGATCCCCTCACCTTTTAAGGTTAGCCTGAAAAATACCGTATTAATTCATATGATGAAATTCTGCGTACAATTTCTGATAGTGATATCCATGTTTTTTGTTTTGGCTGGATGTTCATCATTCAGATCGATGTCTGATACGGAACTGGTCAGGATAGCGACGAGCTATTATAGCTATTACTACAGCGGAGATAACAGTAAGATGGCAGTGGTTGAAAGAGGTGATTATGATAAGGCATGTGACTGTTATCCCGTTAAGTTTCTCGTGGTCCGTCCTAAAAAAGCAAATACAAATAAAACATTATATTTTTATGAAAATAACTCAGGCGGGTTTGATGTACGGGAGTATGCTAAAGGAATAAAGTTTGTTTCAAAGTAACACCCCTCGACAGTTCATATGTATACAATCATGAAAATTCGGTAGAATTTGCAAAGTATCTGATCCTGTCTGTATGTAAACCAGTGGGATTCTATCAAGATGTGCTAAATTATGTATTATTAATGATTAACATATTGGAATCTGCTGACCAGGGAGATCTTATGGCTACTTTATCATTCAGAGTTGGGCATGTCTATTGTCACAACTGCGTAGCAGGAGTAGGGAAGTTTGTCGGGAAAATGAAAGGCGTACACTCTGTCACAGTGAAAAACAATGACAGTGCCGTGATTGAGTACGACCCTGGGAGCCTTGAAATGGATGAGGATCAGTTTAAACAGATCGTAAGAGAGAATATTGAGCGGTTGGGGTTCAGGATAAAGAACTACTAAATGCCGATAAGAGCAGTAACAAAGGGAATACCGTTGTCTTATTGCACCACATAACATAATCGGCTTCAGAGATTAAAAGCAAGCGGAAACAAGATTGATACAATGTTTCCGCTTTTTATGTTAATGAACTGCAAATCAGCAGTTTAACTGTTATTACAATATACATTCCTACTTAAGAAAGCATGATTAATTGCCGATATATACATTGGAATTGTTGTGGGTTTTTTCATGTATATTAACCTGCCATATAGCTTGCACATATTAAATAAGGAGTAACATCATGTCACATATTACAGCAGATAAGGGGAGAATGGTCACTATTGCGGGAACAGGTATTAACCTGGCGCTTGGTATTTTATATACGTGGAGCATTTTTAAAGTTGCAATCAAACAATCCATAGAATCAGGCGGAGCAGGGGCATTTAACTGGAGCCTGGCGTCCATAAATGATCCGTATGCGGTCTGCTGTCTTGTATTTGCATGCGCAATGATTATTGCAGGTAAATGTCAGGACACACTGGGCCCCCGGGTGACTGCCTTTATCGGAGGCCTGCTCGTTGGTCTTGGCTTCATCGTTATTTCTCACTCAACGGCCTATATGACCTGGATCATCGGATTTGGTCTCCTTGTCGGAACCGGGATAGCTTTTGGATATTCCTCGGCAACTCCGGCAGCACTCAAGTGGTATCCGCCGACCATGACAGGCAAGATAGCGGGGATAGTTGTTGCAGGATTTGGTCTGGCTTCCGTGTATATTGCACCTTTGGCCACATATCTTCTTTCAGCCTATGGAATGCAGACTGCCATGCTCTTCTTTGGTATTGCCTTCCTGATAGTTATGAGTATATTGTCGATGTTTCTTGTCAATCCTCCGGCAGGATATGTACCGGAGGGGTTTGTTGAGAGAAGGTCAGATACATCTGAAAATACAGTGTCCAGGGCCATGTTTCCCGAGAAAAATTTCTCAGCTTCCCAGATGATAAAGACACCTCAGTTCTGGACGCTATGGGTCTTGTACTTTGTAAGCGCCGGTGCCGGGTTGATGGTAATCGGCAGTGTAGCTGGCATGGCAAAGAGCAGTCTGGGAGAGAGCGCATTTATTGCGGTTGCTATCATGGCAGTTGGTAACGCAGGTGGCAGGATAGTGGCAGGGATATTGTCAGACAGGATAGGCAGGACAAAGACCCTTGCAGGTATGTTCTTCTTTCAGGCCATACTGATGTTTGCTGCCATCCCGATTATTGGTGCCGGGTCATCTTCAGCTGTACTGCTGGTCCTGCTTGCCACGTTTATCGGATTTAATTACGGAGCAAACCTGACATTGTTTCCTTCATTTACCAAAGACTACTGGGGAATGAAGAATTTCGGGGTCAACTATGGCGTTATTTTTACAGCATGGGGAGCAGGGGGGTTTGTTATGAGTAAGACGTCGCAGGCCCTTGCAGCAAGTACCGGTTCATTTGCCGCATCTTTTTTTATAGCAGGAATCCTGCTGTGTGTCGGCATATACTTTACATTTCATTTAGGCAAACAGCCGGAGATTGAAGAAAAAGCCATGGTTGAACAACTGGCCGCTTAACGTCTTTAATATGCCGACAGGTTAAACAGAATCCTGTCCCATATCTCCCAGTTCATACTGGATGATGCTGATAGCGGCAATAGGTGCGGTTTCGGTCCGCAGTATTCTGGGTCCAAGAGACACTTCCGAAAAACCTTTATCAACGGCATTGTTGATTTCTTTTTGAGAAAACCCCCCTTCAGGTCCGATTAAAAGCGTTATCTGTTTTATGTCTGTATCTGTTTGCAAGATATGTTTCAGGTGTTGTTCTCTACAGGATTCTGAAAGGATTAATGGTAACATCTCCCCTTTACCGTCTTCAGCAAAGGGGGATGAAGGGGGATTGACTGAATTACATAATTCGGTCAATGGTATGGGCTCTAATATCTCCGGTATCCTGCTCCTCCCTGATTGCTGCGATGCAGAAATGGCGATCTTTCTCCATCGTTCTAATTTGTGTGTATTTCTTAGCTGCGACCGTTCCGTTACAACTGGAATAATCCTATGAACACCAAGTTCAATGGATTTCTGAATGATAAGGTCCATCTTCTCGCCTCTTGCCATGCCCTGAGCAAGGGTGATAACAACAGGTGATTCAACAGAAAAGAGTTTTTTTTCTATTACCTGTGCGATAATCTCCTTTTTATGAGTTTTTTTTACGGTGCATTGATATGTATACCCCTCACCGTCCAGCACCTCAAATGAATCACCGGCTTTAACCCTCATAACAAGAGCAAGATGCCGTGCGTTACTGCCGTCTATAACTATCTCATCTGAAGTCAATTGTTCGGGGGGAAGAAATATGCGTGTCATGTATGATTTTATCATATCAAAAGAATGTACAGGGCTAATTAAGAACTATCGAATGAAAATGATATGAACTCAATATATATAAAAGAAAAGCCGTATCAATGAAGTACATAGTGATCAATATTGAAGATTTACATAAAAGCCTATAAAATATAAATAGTATATTCGGCCAAAGGTAATTCCTGTGCATCAATGTATCCTGTAACATAAGAGTAGTGAGGTGTTGATAAACAGCTGACTGATATTTTTACAGTCGCGTTGCACATACCCGGTAAACGACATAATGTTCCATCGAATTATCATAATTTTCATGCTTATAAGTCTTCTCTACCTTACTTGCGGGGCAACGCCAATCCTTGCTACCGCTCCTGATTTGTCGAATGTTGCTCCTGATGTGCAGCATTCAATCAAGAGAAGACTCATGCACATGATCAATTTTGGCAAGAAAATTGTCATCAACAATGAACCGCTTCATGCCCCTCTTAACCTGAAGAAGTTTTATGAAAAGAGAAGCTTTCATCCTGTGTGGGTGGGAGACAAACAGGATTTCTATCAGTCCCGCACACTGATTACCGGAATTGAACAGGCCGATGCAGAAGGGCTGAACCCTGCCTTTTATCATCTGGAAACAATCAGGGACCTTTCTCACAGGCTTGAGAAAGCGCTGGATCTTCAACTGCCGCATTCCGTTGAGCAGCTGGTTGACCTGGATCTGGTTCTTACAGATGCCTTTCTGCTTCTGGGCTGTCACTTTTCTGCGGGATGTGTCAACCCGGTAACCATCACGGCCGAGTGGCATGCAAACCGGGGACCTCTCGACATGTCTGTTGTGCTTGGTACAGCAATAAAAAACCGGAATGTGGAGGAGACATTAAGCGGACTTTTGCCAAAAACAGATTTTTACTCTGGTTTGCGTAATGCGCTGGTCAACTATCGGAGCATTAAAAAGCGGGGAGGCTGGCACCGTGTCCCGAACGGCAGTGTCCTGCGGAAGGGCAGCCGGGGGAGCCGGGTTGCATCATTGAAGAAGCGGCTTCACATAACCGGGGATGTGAAACAGTATAAAAAAGAAAAGGCATCCATCATTGATGATTCCTTGCATCAGGCGATATTAAAATTTCAGAAACGTCATGGCCTCGATTCGGACGGACTTGTTGGCAGTGAGACACTGCAGGCCCTCAATACCTCAGTAGAAGAACGGATCCGTCAGATGGAGATTAATATGGAGCGACTGAGATGGAGCATTGCCAAGCTGGAAGGCAGACAGATTATAGTCAACATCGCTGACTTCAGCCTCAACCTCTATGAGCAGGGAAACAAGGTGATGTCCATGAAAGTGGTTGTCGGGGATCGGGCATGGGACACTCCCGTGTTTATGGAGAAAATGACATATCTCATTATTAATCCTGCATGGAATGTCCCGGATACAATTGCACGGAAGGAGACGATCCACAAAATCAAGGCAGATCCAGAGTATATCAGTGCGCATAATTTTTCTGTGCTGAGAGGATGGGGGAAACATGAAAAACAGTTTGACCCCGAAGATATAGACTGGGATGAGTATTCTGAAGAGCTGCTGCCTTACCGCTTCCGCCAGGAACCGGGCCCCCTGAATCCGCTTGGCCGGATCAAGTTCATGTTTCCAAACCGATTCAGTGTATATCTGCATGACACCCCCGCCAGGCATCTGTTTAACTCCAATTCCAGACCATTCAGTCATGGTTGTATCCGTGTGGAGAGGCCTATTGATCTGGCAGAGTACCTGCTTATGGGCAGTGAAGAATGGCCCAGGGAAAATATTATCCAGGCCATTGAAAGCAAAGAGAGGCAGGAGATATCTTTGCCTGAATCCATTAATGTCCTGGTACTGTACCTGACATCCTGGGTGGATGACGAAGGGATGCTGCATTTTCGCCCGGATATTTATGGACGCGATGCCCGGCTTCTGGAAACCATGCAAAAAGGACCTCCGGCATCATATGAGGAAAGTGCTTTGCTTGTGCCGTGAATCTTACTGCACTGCAATAACCCGCGGGCATTGAATCGCAATAAAAAAAGGGCAGCTTTCTTGGCTGCCCTGGTCTTGTACTGATGCATAATCAATGTCTGGAGGCAACTGTTACTTACTTTGCTTTTTTATGATGATCATGGAACATGTCTTTTATTTTGTCCATAAATCCTTTAGAGATATCATCACCGCTTATTTCTGCAAACTCCCTGAGCAGTTCCTTTTGCCGGGGTGTCATTTTTTTAGGAACATCAATAAAGACATTTACATACTGGTCGCCTCTTCCGTACCCTCCCAGTTTTGGAATACCTTTGCCCCGGAGGTGGAAGACTTTACCTGAGGGGGTGCCGGCCGGCACTTTAATATGAGAACTGCCCTCCATTGTCGGAACCTCTATTTCTCCTCCAAATGATGCCTGCACAAAAGATATGGGCACCTCGCAGAGCAGGTCATTCTCTTTTCTTCTAAAAAATGGATGGGGTTTTACACTCAGCACAACATACAGGTCACCGTGAGGTCCCCCATGATGACCTGGATCTCCTTCCCCGCTCACCTTGAGCCGTATTCCGGTATCAACCCCTGCAGGTATTTTAAGAGAGACAGTTTTTTCGGCCCGTACATTTCCCTGACCTTTACATGCAGGACAGGGATCGGAAATGACTTTTCCTGCGCCGCCGCAGGCCCCGCAGGTCCGGGCTATGGTAAAGAATCCCTGCTGAAGTTTTGTCTGTCCGGTCCCCTGGCATGTACGGCATACCTCCGGTTCCGTACCTTCCCTTGCG
>CAMYJJ010000134.1 GCA_947258735.1 Thermodesulfovibrionia bacterium
TCCACATCTGCTGCAGCAACTGCTCTCTGTACCCTGTTAAAATATTCAGATCCAGGGATCATGAGTTTACAGGATTCTGGTACAATCCCAATATTCATCCTGTTGAGGAATATCAATCGAGACTTGCCTCTTTAAAGAAGCTTGGAGCCCTGTGGCATGTAGATATTCACTATCATGAAAAATATGAACCGGAGGAATATTTCAGTGGATTAGACATAACAGATAAGACGTTCCTTACCCGGGCCGGTTTGAACGGTTTAAACAGTTCAAGCGGCTCAAGCGGTTTTACTATTCCTCCTTCCCCTGAAAGATGCAGGTCATGTTATCAACTGAGACTTAAGAAGACTGCCAGCGAGGCAAAAGAAGGCGGGTTTGACGCCTTCTCCACCACACTGCTCATAAGCCCCTATCAGGATTTTGAACAGATTTGCAAGACCGGAAGCAGTCTTGCAGAGCAATATGATCTGACGTTTCATATCGAAGATTTCAGACCTTTTTTCAGAGATGCCATGAAGCTTGCAAAAGAACTGGACCTGTATAGACAGAAATACTGCGGATGCATCTTCAGTAAGGAAGAAAGATTAACAGCTAAGGGGCAAAGGCACATAGGCACATAGGCACAAAGTATAAAAAATTGCTGCCTTGTTGTTCACACTTTGTGCCTTTGGAACTTTGCCCCTATTTTTTAATGAACGACAATATTGGCTACATAGGAAAATTCCTGATTATTCTTGGTATAATGATACTATTTGCAGGCGTACTGCTGGTTTTATTCAGGAACAGCGGAATACCGTTTCTGGGCAAACTGCCGGGTGATATTATAATACAGAAAAAGAACGTTACATTCTATTTCCCGGTGGCAACGAGCATAGTGTTAAGCATTCTTCTTTCGCTTATACTTTATTTCTTCGGGAGGAAATAAGCCCGGCACAGTTAGGACACATTCCTGAAAGATAAATACAGATGAACATTTCCATGAAACATATTATCTATATAACGATGCTGGCACTATTGCTTACGTTTTCTGTTAGTGTACAGGCCGAAAATACGATTAAGGTCCTCATGCTGGAAACTCCTTATGATCCCCTTCCTGCTGAGGATGCAAAAATAATGGATGCCACCTCGGGCAGGGTGTTCTTAAATGGCCGCTATTATGAAGGCAACATTAATATATTAAGAGATGACAAGGGGTTCTATGTCGTAAAAAATATTCCCTTTAATCAGTATATTGAGGGGGTCGTTGCCTCTGAATCAGGAAAAGGCTGGGAATTTGAGGCGCTCAAGGCACAGGCTATTGTCTCAAGGACGTATGCAACATTTTTTAAGGCACGCAATGCCGGGAAACCGTATCACCTGACTTCAACGGTCAATGACCAGTTATACAAGGGGAACAACACTGACCCCTTAATTTCCCGTGCAGTGAACGCCACAGGAAATGAGGTCCTCACTCACAGACATGTTCCGATCAAGGCGCTTTTTCATGCTACCTGTGAAGGCAAGACTGAGCTTCCCGAAGAGGTATGGGAAGAAAGCTACCCTTACCTGAGGTCTGTGGAATGTCAGAGCAACAATGCACCATATGAAAACTGGCAGAGAAAGTTTACTCTGAAAGATATAGGAAAGGCCCTGGGAATCAAACGGCTGAAGGATCTTGCCATTGATTCGTTCACATCAACAGGCAGAGTTAAAACCATAAGATTAATCTATACATCCGCCAGTTCATCAGGCATTACTGTTAAGGCCACAGAATTCAGAACAGCTATGGGATATAAGGAAATTCCCAGCACCCTCTTTTCTGTTGCAAAAGAGGGAGAACATATCCTGTTTCATGGCAAGGGGTATGGCCACGGGGTGGGTCTCAGTCAGTGGGGGGCCCTTGAAATGGCCAGGCAGGGGAAAAACTACCATGACATTCTCTCCCATTATTATCCGGGGACCGTTCTGGAAAACACTAAAGAAATCTACGGCCAGAAAAAATAGGATTAATACCGGCTTCCTTCTCTTAAAGTCTATCTACAAAATCAAGCTTTAAGCCGTCATTCCCGTAATCTGTTGAGCGGGAATCCAGTGTTTTTATAATGTCAGGATGCCTGCCTACCACAGGAAGGTCCGATTACTGACTTTGAGCATGAGAAAAATATAAAATGGTAATTAATGGACAAACACTAACTTGTAATGCGCGCTAATATAAAGTTATGATACTTTCAGAATTTGATTATTCCATCCCTGAAGACCTCATAGCACAATACCCCCTCATGCAAAGAGACCTGTCCCGTCTTTTCATCCTGACCAGACAAACCGGTAACATGGAGCACAGAATATTCAGTGATATTACTGATTATCTCAAGCCGGGCGATCTCCTCGTTCTTAACGATACCAGGGTCATGCCGGTCCGTCTTCACGGCAGAAAACCGTCCGGTGGAAAAGTTGAAATAACACTCCTTCAGGAGCTGGAAACAAACAGGTGGAGTGCTCTTGTTAAGGGGCTGCATCAGGGGGCAATCCTGCTGGAAGGCAGCATTACAGCAGACGTAACGCGCCCCGGCAAGACCATGTGTGAAGTTTCATTTGAATTCAATTCTCATACGTCAAATTACCAGCCTGATATTAGGGACTATCTGTATGAGATCGGGACGATGCCTCTTCCTGTGTATATCAAAAGAAATGCTGAACAATCAGATCTGAATACATACCAGACAGTATATGCAAATAAAGAAGGAGCGGTTGCAGCACCGACAGCCGGTCTGCACTTTACAGATACCCTATTAAGTAATATAAGGAATCTTGGCATTGAAATAAGAACAGTGACCCTGCATGTAGGTTACGGTACATTCCGACCGGTCAATGTTATAAACATAGAGGACCATCACATGGATGATGAACTGCTGGAAATCCCGGCAGAAACTGCTGAATCTGTGAATAAGGCCAAGGCTGAGGGCCGCAGGGTGCTGGCAGTTGGTACAACAGTCACAAGGGCGATAGAGGCTTTTGCAGATAAACAAACAGGCGAGCTGCATCCCGGGACGGGAAAGGCGGGTATTTTTATCTATCCGGGCTATAGATTTAAAGTGATTGATATGCTCCTGACAAACTTTCATCTGCCCAGATCTACTCCCATGATGCTCGCCTCTGCCTTTTCAGGACTGGAACTCCTTAAAAAATCATATGAAATTGCCATTTCCGAGAAATACAGGTTCTTTTCGTTCGGAGATGCAATGTTGATTCAGTAGATCAACGATAGCTGAACAGTAGCTTATTGACCGCTCAAAAGTATAGAAAAGTCTATGAACAAATCCGTTAGGTTGTCATGCCGGACTTGATCCGGTATCCAGAACACGTTAAAAGACGAGATTCCGGCTTAAAAACTGCCGGAATGACAGCTGGATACGCAGTTGAGCCATTAATATGTATATTTAATTTCCTGAAAATTGGAATATAATAATGAGTAGATAAAGACAAATATGGAAAAAGAGAGCAATACATATAAATTAGAGCTTGATCTTGGTGAAGAAAAAGACCTTTCCTCAATATATGGGAAACTTGATTCAACTCTGAAAGTGATAGAAAAAGCGCTGGGAGTTGAAGCCACTATCAGAGGCAGCAAGGTGTTGTTGCAGGGAAACGAAGAACCTGTAACAAAAGCCGAAAAATTCATTAAAGAATTTTATACCATAAATTCCGATGGCTATGTGATCAGTCCTGAGGACGTTAAATATGTGTTGAAAGCAATTGAAGCAGGTCCGTCTGACGGCCCAGCCTCAACCGTCCCGGGCCCGACGCAAAACGGGACCACTTCATTAAAGGACTATTTCCTGAGCAATATCCCTGTATCATCCAAAAAAAAATTCATTGTTCCCCGCTCTGAGACGCAGAAACAGTACATTGACGCGATAAAACAGCATGATATGGTAATAGGTATCGGTCCGGCCGGTACCGGCAAGACATATCTTGCAATGGCCATGGCAATTAATGCCCTGCTTAAGAAACAGGTAAGCAGAATAATTCTGGCAAGGCCGGCAGTTGAAGCAGGAGAAAAACTCGGTTTTCTGCCCGGCGATCTCTATGAAAAGGTCAATCCCTATCTGCGGCCTCTCTATGATGCCCTGTTTGATATGATGGAAGCGGAAAAGGCCAATCGCCTGATAGACTCGGGGGTCATCGAGATCGCACCCCTGGCATTTATGCGGGGCAGAACCCTCAATGATTCATTTATTATCCTTGATGAGGCACAGAACACCACTTCTGAGCAGATGAAGATGTACCTCACACGGCTTGGATTTAATTCAAAAACAGTCATAACGGGCGATATCACACAGGTTGACCTGCCCGCCGGCAGGGTGTCCGGACTTGTTGAGGCGGAGAAATTGCTCAAGGGAATACGCGGCCTCTGCTTTATTTACTTTTCTGACAGGGATGTGGTAAGACATAGACTTGTACAGAAGATTATAAAGGCTTATGAAAGATTTGAAAAAAGCCGTAGTATAAGCCATGAAAAAGAAAAAAAAGACTGACAAGAAAACAACGTTCTTTAAAATAACCACGGACGACATCAAAAAGTACTCTCTTTTGGGATTATTCACGGTCCTTCTCAATGCAACCATTGTAAGGTTCGGTGAATTGTCGATCGAAACGGTTACGGGCAGCTCCTTTATTATCGCACTGCTTCTGGTAATCATGTACAAGGACTTTAGCCGGTATAAACCTGAGATACGCAAGGACTTTAAAACGCTCTTCCTGATCGGGATCCTGCTGTCGGGCAATCTGATTATCGGTCATACCTTATATTATGTGCTTGAGGGTTTTACCAAGTGGATCGGGAATATTGATCCCTCACTGATTATCTATGCGATCCCCCTTGCAACAGGCTCCATGATGGCAGCGCTGTTGATAGATATCCACACCGCTATTGTTTTTACTGTTATTACCAGTCTCGTTGCAGGATTATGGCACGGTACACCGCTTTATTCCGTATTTGTGTTTTCTACCGGGCTTACCGCTGCTTTTGGTGTCATACGGTGTAAAAAACGATCAGCCATATGGAAGGCCGGTCTGTCTGTCAGTCTGGTCGGTATGTTCACATCGATAGCGATCACCATGTTTAAAGGAAATTTAATATCCGTAGAACCATTGATGGCAGTAAGCTCTGCATTTATAGGCGGTATTATTGTCGTCACCCTGGTATCTGCACTGCTTCCCCTCTTTGAAAGCCTGTTTAAATTAACGACAGATATCAGCCTTCTTGAACTGGTTGACCTTAACCATCCCCTCATGAAGGAACTGCTTGTAGAGGCCCCCGGAACTTACCATCACAGCATTATTGTAGGAAACCTGGCAGAAGCCGCTGCCGAGGCTGTCGGCGTTAATCCCCTGCTGGCCAGGGTAAGTGCCTATTATCACGATATAGGCAAGATCAAAATGCCTGATTATTTTATAGAAAACCAGATCGTATCTTCCAGCAAACATGACAAGCTGGCGCCCCGCATGAGCAGTCTCATTCTTCTGTCCCATGTCAAGGAAGGTGTTGAGCTTGCCAGGAAATCCGGACTGCCGCCTGAAATTGTTGATATCATCCAGCAGCATCACGGAACATCGGTCCAGACCTTTTTTTACCACAAGGCAAAAGGACAGAGCGATAATGAAACCCCGATTACTGAAGAGGATTTCAGGTATCCCGGTCCAAAGCCCCAGAGCCGCGTAGCAGCGCTGGTGCTTATGGCCGATGCTGTTGAAGCCGCATCAAGAGTGCTTACAGACTGTTCTCCTGCCAGGGTGTCCCTGCTTGTTGACAGAATTATAAATCACTGTTTTATCGACGGTCAGCTTGACAACTGCGAACTGACATTTAAGGACATCAGGGAAATCAGAAGCAATTTTGTATTTCTTTTAACCAGCATGTACCATAGACGCATCCAGTATCCCGGCTTTGATATCGAACATGAAGGTACTCATAAAGAACCAGCAAAGACACCGACCGCTTGACAAGCCCAGAATACTGAATGCAGCCGGCAACATCCTTTCCTTAACAGATCAATCAATGGCTGAACTGAGCATCCTCTTTGTGGGCGACAGAAAGATGCGTGAACTCAACAGCATGCACAGGGGAAAAAACACAACGACAGATGTCCTTTCCTTTGAGGCCGCCATACCGGTGGACATTGCAGATGGTCCTCATATTCTCGGTGACATCGTCATCAGCGTGCCCAGGGCAGAGTCACAGGCAGAGTCTGCACATATTGAATTCTATGATGAACTGTGCCGTTTATTAATTCATGGTGTCCTTCACCTCACAGGCTATGACCATGAGCTGTCGCCCTACATGGCCAGAAAAATGAGAAAAAAAGAGCAGGAGATGTTTGATGCCCTTAAGGCAATGGATAAAAAGCGCTAACTACGCAATAGAAGGTATTCTCCATGCCGCCAAAACACAGCGGCATATGAGATATCATCTGTATGCAGCTGTTTTAATACTGCTTTTGAGTTTCAGCCTTGGAATAAGCTGGATAGAGTTCACGGTACTTGTTGTATTATCGATCATTGTTATCTCTGTTGAAATGATCAATACAGCAATTGAATCAATAACTGACGTGCTCTTTAAGGATTACGACCCCAGGGCAAAAGCGATCAAGGACATCGCAGCTGGCGCCGTCCTGATATCAGCCATGGGAGCTGCGGTAATCGGGTATATCATCCTCTTTGAGCCGCTGAAGAACATGTTTTATTCAGGTATTGTCATTGCAAAACACACAGAAGGGCATATAACAATTGTAGCGCTCCTCATTGTGCTCATCCTGGTGATAATATCCAAGGCCTTCTATGGTAAAGGGCAACCCCTGCGCGGAGGCATGCCGAGCGGACATGCTGCTGTGGCTTTCTCGATCTGGGTCGCAATTACCTTTATCACCGAGAGTTTCATACCGTCAATGCTGGTCTTAATACTGGCAATATTTATTGCTCAAAGCAGGGTGAATGTAGGAGTGCACAGGCCCATAGAGGTGGTCCTGGGAGCACTGCTTGGCTCAATTGTAACCTTCCTGTTATTTAAGATATTTTCCTGATTATAGTAAACTGATTATTTGCCATTCCCTATTGATGTCTGCATTTTCCGGATTAAGGAATAACTCAGGTGCAAAGTGGCAAAGGCACAGAAGCACTCAGTTTCAAAACAATATAAGACAGTTCTTTTATTCTGATCTTTTCACTTTGTACCTTTGCCACTATGTGCCTTTGTGCCTAAAGGGATTATTCAGGTGCAAAGGGTCAAAGGTATAGAGGCCCTCAGTGTAAAAACCATATAAGACAGTTCTTTTATTCTGTTTTTTTCACTTTGTGCCTTTGCCACTATGTGCCTGTATGCCTACATGAGCAGTTATAAATTAAGGTATAATAATCGGAATATCATACTATGAATCCAAATCTAAGCAAGTTCGATCCGGCAGTTGATAAACGGCTGCTCCTGGTCCTTTCAGGGATTTTATGGAGCGGTGTTGGTATTATGCTCTGCAGACTCGCCTATGGCTGGCTGAAAGCAGAGTATGTACGGTCCCAGCTATGGCTTGTTCTGGCCGGCATATGTCTTGCTCTGATGATACACCACCTCGGGTTCCTGAAACTTGTAAACAGAAATATAGACCGCATTCTTGCAAAAAAAGGGAAAGTATGCATTTTCGGTTTTCAACCCTGGAAGAGTTATATCATTATTTTCATAATGATCAGCATGGGCGGTCTTTTAAGACAATCATCCATGCCCAAACCATACCTTTCAATCGTATATATAGGTTTTGGCGGAGCCATGTTACTTTCAAGCTTCCGATATTACAGGATTTTCCTTAAGAATATGATTAGCAATACAGCCGATTAATAATGTAATATCCCCTCAATAAATATTTTCTCCGGATATTTGATTTTTTAGTGCTGTATTAGTAGAATAATAGGTCTGAATTTACAGCTCATAAAACAACGTATCTTATGTATAGCACATTAAGGAGAACGTAATGACGTACACAACATATCGTCCTCATAATAAAAAACGTAAAAGAACTCATGGTTTTCGTAAGAGAATGAGTACACCGGGCGGTCGCCGCGTTATTAAGAACAGACGGGCCAGGGGACGCAAGAGACTGGCTGTATAGTGCTGCAGAACTCCTCTTATCTAATGATCATATTATAAGGAAAAAGTGAAGGCATTAGTTCTTTCTGCGTTTAACATATATAAGAAATATATTTCCCCTTTTCTACCTCAATCCTGCAGATTTCATCCATCCTGCTCTACGTACTGTGCAGAGGCGTTGCAGCGGTTTGGTGTTGCTAAGGGA
>CAMYJJ010000135.1 GCA_947258735.1 Thermodesulfovibrionia bacterium
ACAATTACACACTTGACTATATTAGCAGCTGCATAGATTCCGGAACATCGATCCCGAATGAAACAATGGATATTGCGGGAAATCCCATCTATGGAATGCGGGACATTGGAGCATATGAGTACCAGCCTCCTTTTCTCATTGGTACTGACAGAATAGATACGGGAGGTAATGCAAGAATATATGCAGATGGGAAATTCCGCTACAGATCATTCATTTTCGAAACAACTGCAGATATTTCAATAGTCCCTCAGGATGGATTTAATTCAGGTGATTACAGTCACTGGATGGATGTTACCATTGACATCTGGAATACCTCAGGAGATTACCGGAAAAATTGGACAGAAACATCAACTGCTGGCCTATCTACAGTTACCCACATAATAGGTGATTTGGAGGCACATAAATATTACAGGATTATTGTGGACAGTGTACCGGCAGACAGCAATAATGTCAGTGGTCCAGATTGTGACAATAATGGCGAATGTTTTTCTGACAGTCTGGGCAGAATAACCTTTGATTACACAGGTACGTACTCCTCTCATGCTTTCCAGGTAGATGAAGGAGACAATACACAGGATGCTGACGAAGACGGTTTTTCTGTTGAAGCTGGGGACTGCTATGATGCTGACCCCGCCGTCAACCCCGGCGCATCTGAGATATGGTATGACGGAACCGATCAGAACTGCGACGGCTGGAACGATTACGATCAGGACGGTGATGGATATGAGCACAATGGTTATGGAGGTACTGACTGTAATGACTTTAACCTTGATATAAACCCTTTGACATACTGGTACCCTGACGTTGATGGTGACACATATGGAACTCCATCTGTTTGGCTTCAACAGTGCCACCAACCGACTAACTACGTACAGGACAACACTGACTGTGATGATTATGATATAAATCTTTATCCGGGTGGTCTTCCTGTCAGGTTATACGGAGCAACGCCCCAGTATTTTTTAACGCTTGGGGAGGCATTTGCAATTGCCTCTTATGGCGATACAATCCAGGTCAAAGGCACAAATTTAACGGAAAATCCTGTTGCGGATGTGTCAGCCTCACTGGAAACAGGATACAACTGCGCCTTTACACTAAATACAGCGACTACAATTATCAATGGAAGTATGTCAGTCAGTGAAGGGGCACTTACAATCAGCGGGGGACTGCTTCAACTCAAGTAGACTCATCTAAACATCAGATCGGTTTTCTATGCCCATTAGTTCAAGTTAATACACCAGGTTTGCTCAAGAATTGAGGAATTCCGGCATATGGTCAATTGTAAATTAGAATTGCTCCCATAAATATTTATTTCATTTTGTGATTTAACTTACATATAAATGATATGTTTTGCTATTAAATAATAGAGAGAGTAAAAAATATTATAAACATCAGCTCTGATTTTCAAATAACTAAATCATGGCACTAAGACTTTAATGAATATTTACCGAGATAGACCAATCATGGAATTTATTTTGTCAGCACTTCTCTTATCGGTATTACTATTTACTCAAGGCGGAATAGCCTATGGATCTGATTACCGTAACTTCTATGGAATAGTATGGAGAGGAAGTTCATCTGACAACATCAGGTATGCAAAGCAGATGGGATATGATTATGTTGCTCATCAGGGTAATATGAATAACCTGCCTGAAGCCTCGAATACTAAATTTTATGTGGTAAATCCTGAATTGCGTGTAACGCCTGTACATTTTCAAATTGACCTTACGAAGACATATTCACCGGAGGAAAAAGCTATATATGAGAATTATTTTACCTGGAAGAGCAATACAGCGACATTTCCAAACAATATAGCAACTGGCTGGTGGTATAGTGATGAGGTTTTTCTGCCAGTCTATGATTTTCAGCAACAGACAGTCATAGATGAAACTATTTCAGCCATAATTTCCAAGGTTAAATCATATGAAAACCTTTCGATCAGTTACACCTTTGCCGGATTAATGTGGGATGTACCGGACCTTAAAGGAGATTTCTGGACAGGCTGGAGCAGGTCAGGAGGCAAATTCGTCAATCTTGGCCATTGGACGGGAAATGACTCTTGCGCCTCTGCTGACCATGTACATGATTACTCCTCATACACTGAGGGTAAGGCAAGCTTTTACAAAGAACTTTACCGGAGAGTAAAAGAAGAATTTCCTGATGCCAGGTTCATATCAGAGCCATATATTATTTATGACAGATGGATCAAAGATATCAAGGACCGTCCGGATGCAGCAAAACTGATGCCGGATATGCTGACACAGGAGGCCTCAGGCACAACATTTGTAGATGATACTCGTATATTCGACAGTGGATTAATAACCAAAGACCGGGTTGGCCTCACAACCCCAGGCATATTTGACGAAAACAATAATCGGCTTCATGCTGCAAAGGCCGCAATAAACGGTTCATGGTTTAACTGGTTCGGAAGGTTCGGCGGGAGCGGTGATATGCCGGACTATGCAAACATTTATGATGTCCCTGCAAGACTTCAGTTAATTCGTGTGCTGCCAAATTGGGATAACCTCGTCAATATCCCATTGGAGGCAAGAACGTGGGATGGCGATACATACATCAGTCCAAACAGCTATGTTGATTCTCATATCATTTATTCAAGGCACCATAAAACAGGGAAAATATTTGTTGTGTTTCTTAATACAGCGGGATCCATAAAGCTGCAAGAAAATGAAACTATAACCTCAGTAATGCGAACAAATGGTCTGTTTATTGAAACAGTCGACGGAATTCAGGATGTAGAGATCGAGAATAACGAAATTAGATTAACAAACCCAGCTTATACCGGTAAGGGATATATCATCACGACTTCTGAACCAGGTGCCGATGTAATTCCGCCAGCCCCTCCTTCGAACGTTCAATATGTCATTCTACAGAATTAACATGCTAAAACATCAAGCCATTTATGATATTGCATTAAAACCGTATCAAACGAGGACACGCATAGAAAGGTCTGATGTTCAAATTATTGCACAACTGATTGAAACGCGCTCCTTAAGATTGTCATAAATTTCCTGGCGTACGTAAGCCAGTGATTATAGTGCTCCTGACCTGCCTTTAGCAAACAAGACTTATCGCATAATTGTATAAATTATTAACGTTTTAAAATTATTTATTGTTAAAATATATTACATTTTCCTTGACATTCAAGCGGTTAGATGCTATATTAAATATCTGAAACTGTTTTCCGATATCACTACTGTTGACTAAATATGATCATATTATCGATACTATTACATTGATTTAGAATCATTACAATTTAGCTTCAGCTAATTATTTCTTATCTCTAAAAGGTATCCACGTGGATTACAGGCATCCGTTATGTACGTTTTTAATTATTTTCGTGTTGTTCACTATTACATCCTGTGGTAGTGGTGGCGGAGGAGGAGGGGGCTCAGCCGCTAATTCTTCCTCCAGTGGCTCAGTGTCTTTGAGTGTGCCGATTCTCTCCATTGAAAGTTCTTTTGATAGCCCGAATAAAGGACATTATGGCCAGACCAGAAGTGTGTTAAAAAGTGGAAATTACGTTTATGTTGCTGACGGCAACACAGGGCTTATTGTACTCCTGGTAACAAAATTCAATACATTGTCAAGGATTGCTGCGCTTCCATTAGCAGGATCAGGTCGAGCCGTTTCACTTGCAATGAAAGGCAATTACATCTATATGGCTGCCCGGGATGAAGGAGTTTATGTAATTGACGTATCAAATCCTCCGACGCCGGTTTTAACAAATAAACTAGCTCCCGGGAGTCTTATTAATTCAGGCGATCAGAGTGAGATTGACAATGCAAAAGTAACATTTTTAAAACAAGTGGATGATTTGCTTTATGTGAGTGCAGGAGTTTATTTTGTAATTCTGGATATCACTGTCCCTGGAAGTCCTGTGGGTATGGGAATGATTAAATTGTCCTCAATTAATCAACACTTTGTTATTGAAAATAACATGGCCTACATAGCTGGATATTATAAAGGACTGAGAATTATCGATCTCTCATTCCCCGCTACTCCTACCTTGGTAATCGAAAAATATGGAGGGAGAACATATCAGGGAATTGCAAAATTAAATAATTATATATATATGGGAGGTGGAGGCAGCGGCCTCCTTGTAATCGACATATCTGACCGTAATAGCCCCACTCTTGCAAACCAGATTTCCTTGCAGGACGAAGGAGAAAAATCCCCCTACAGCATGAGCGTATGGAAAAACTTCTTGTTCGTCGCTGACGGCTTACAGGGCATTAAAATAGTAGATATATCAACTCCCGTGAGTCCTGTTCTGCTAGACACCTTCGATACTCCAGGTGACTGTCATGACTTGGTCGTTGATGACAGCAAACTATACGTTGCTGATTTTTTCGAAGGTGTTCATTTAATAAATATTTTTGAAACATCAGACATTGATGGAGACGGTGTTGCAGATGGAGCTGATTCATTTCCATCTGACCCGCTTGAATGGCTCGACACTGATGGTGATAATATAGGCAATAATGCCGACACCGATGATGATAATGATACGATACTGGACTCTTCTGATGATTTCCCAACTAACCCGCTGGAATGGCTCGACACTGATGGTGACGGCTTCGGTGATAATACTGATGTTTTCATCCTTGACCCTTCTGAATGGGAAGACTCTGATTTAGACGGCATCGGGGACAACGCTGACACAATAGACGTCCCGGAACTTATAAATTTGTCACCAGTATCTTCGTATACTTCTTTTGGGCAGGCAAGGGGCACCCTGAAGGATGACAACTATATTTATGTTGCTAACGGTACCTCCGGGCTTACCGTACTTGAAATAGCCACAAATGGTTCTTTGAGTGAAATAGGCTCATATACGCTAAACAGCGGAGGCCGTGCCCGGTATCTGGCAAAAATCAACCAATATCTGTATATGGCTGCTAGAAGTGAAGGGCTTATCGTATTAGATGTATCTGATCCCGCAAATCCCCAGCATGTTTATACCTATGATACGCCAGATATGGCCACATTTCTGACTCTGGATGGTACTACGCTTTACCTCAGTGACCGCAACAGTCTGCAAATTTTTGATGTTTCTATTCCACAGACGCCTATATGGCTCTCGGAACTCACAAAACATGCGCTGGAACCTAAAGTTACATTATCAGAGTTTGAGCATGTCATTGTCCATGAAGACATTGCTTATATAGCCGGGTACTATCACGGACTGATTATTGTAGATGTATCTGACCCTGCATCCCCATCAATTATCAGCAGAAAATTAAGTTCGCTTGCCCCATCAGGGCATGCGCTCTGGGCAGTAGAAAAATATGGCAACTATGTGTTCACGGGTGGAGAGGGCAGCGGATTAATTGTTTACGACATTCGAGATCCCTACAATCCGGAAGAAAAAACTGTACTCCCCCTACCCTCAAGCTCTATTGTACTGACTACTCTTGATGACCCTCCTTTTCATATGAAGGCTTTGGGTACATATTTGTTCATCGCAGATGGAGAGAACAACATACAAATAGTAAACATATCAGATCCACTATCTCCATTTATAGCAAATGAATTTTCTGCCCCGGGGAATACTCAGGACTTTTCTGTATATGGCTATACATTGATTATTGGTAATTATACTGATGGCATCCGCTTAATAAACCTCGGCAGCAATGTTGATCATGACAGCGATGGTATCCCAAATTTTCTCGATAGTTCACCGTTAGTTCCTTAAACGTGAGCATCAGCCATTCATGCTGACAAAAAACAGTATACGCTGCGGCCGGACAGCTGAATGAGAAGAGAGATAATTACTATGCTGCAGGTATATCATATAACCAATGGTCTGATTAAGCCATGGATTTAGACTATACTATGAAGACAAACTTCTACAGGAACCAAACATTTCCAAAGAACTCTTATTGTTTAATCATCCTTGCGTTAGCAGCCGTCTTTATTGTTTTTAGTCCGTTACCAAGCGAAGCAACTGATCCTGAATTCTGCCATGGCGGCCCTTACATCAAGATATCCGGAGCTACCGACATGTATTATTCCACACTTCAGGCAGCATATGATGAAGCCGGAAACGGAGATATAATAGAACTCCGGGCAGTCACTTTTACCGAAGGTCTTTATATGAACGAGAGCAAATCCGTAACCATAGCAGGCGGATATAACGCCGGATTTGCAAGTATTGCCGGGAATACCGCAATTAGCGGGGATATTACAGTCCAGGGTGGAACTGTTAGTATGCAAAACATTACTGTGCAGACTCCGGATACAATCCTTACCGAATTTTCTGATTACAATACCTTCGGGCAAGCACAGGATGTATTAAAGGACGGAAATATTATTTATGTCGCAGATGGCCTGGCCGGTCTGACTGTTTTACATATGGATCAGGGAAACATCCTCACAAAAATTGCTTCACTGTCCATGACAGGGGGAGGAAGAGCATATTCCCTCGCCCTGAATGGGAACTATCTCTATATGGCTGCACGGGAAGAAGGTATTTATATTATAAATGTATCAGATCCCTATTCACCTTCACGCGTTAATACTATCGCAACTCCCGATAAAGCCTCTTTCATGTCAATTCATCAGAATCTGCTCTATGTCAGCGCAGGGTCCTACCTGCTCATACTGGATATGGTAAATCCTGCAAACCCCCAGGTCACGGGGCAAGTACTGGGGACGTCGCCAAATCAGCATTTGCTTGTGGAGGATGGAATTGCTTATATCGCGGCGTACAACAAGGGGCTAAGAATTATAGATGTTTCAAACCCCGGCTCACCCGTAATAATAAGCGAAGTAAGTATCGGCCACAGTGTTCGCGGCATAGCCAAACAGGGTGATTATGTTTATTTTGGAGGAGGTGGAAGCGGTCTCTATGTTTATAATGTCATAAACCCGAACAACCCCTTATATACTGATAACATTTACTTGCCTGATGAAGACGGCCAATCACTATATGATATTGATTTATGGGATAATTTCTTGTTCATCGCGGATGGAGACAGCGGGTTGCAAATTGCAGATATTACCGTACCCGGGAACCCTGTATTAACAGATTCCTTTGACTGTCCGGATTCATGCCGCGGCATTTTCATAGAGGGTTTATCCGTTATTACTGCAAACTATTTCAACGGGGTTCATTTCCTGAAAATCTTTGCTAACAGCGACAGGGATGGTGATGAAGTGCTGGATGATGACGATCTCTTTCCGGACAACCCTGCTGAATGGGCTGATTCTGACAATGACTGTACCGGCGACAATTCTGATCCGGATGATGACAATGACGGTGTTTTAGATATCGACGATGACTTCCCCTATGATCCCCTGGAATGGATTGATACTGATGGAGACGGCGTCGGTGATAATTCTGATGTGTTTACTGAAGACCCTTCTGAGTGGGCTGACTCTGATGTTGACGGCATAGGCGACAACTCTGACACGATAAATTTTCCTGAACTGACATTTGTCTCATCATTTGATTCCTACGGGCAGGCCAGAGGAACGCTGAAAGAAGGAGATATTATCTATGTCGCCAATGGGACTTCCGGGCTGCAGGTCCTGAACATTGCATTAGACGGCTCTCTCAGTCAAATAGGGACATATCCATTAATTAGCGGCGGTCGTGCACGGTACCTGGTTAAAATAAACCAGTACCTCTATATGGCCTGCAGAACAGAGGGATTAATCGTCCTGGATGTCTCAGACCCGGCAACCCCTCTTCATGTATATACGTATGATACTGACGAGAAAGCTACATTCCTCACTCTGGACGGAACATTACTGTACCTCAGCGACAGAAACAGCCTCCAGATATTTGATGTCTCAATTCCCTCTTCACCGCAGTGGCTTTCAGGACTGCCAGCACCAACAGAATTCGAGCACGTGCTCGTGGATGATGGTATTGCTTATATTGCCGGTTATTACAGCGGCCTTTTTATAGTAGATGTATCGGACCCTGCTAATCCAACAATTATGGTAAGCACCGGAAACCTTGGAAAGCCTCTTTGGGCCGTTGAAAAGGTTGGCAACTATTTATTTACAGCTGGGGAAGGAAGTGGTTTAATCGTTTTTGATGTCCAGGATCCCTACAATCCCGTTCAAATGACAGTTATTTCTCTCCCGTCTCTTGCTGAACCTAAGCCATGGGATCAACCACCTTTTCATATGAAGGCTCTTGGTTCTTATTTGTTTATTGCAGATGGATATAGCGGGATTCAGGTAGTCAATATTCTAAATCCTCTCGCGCCTGTTT
>CAMYJJ010000136.1 GCA_947258735.1 Thermodesulfovibrionia bacterium
CTTTGTGACAGGAAATGTTTCTTTCCCCTTAATGTCCTGTTGCCGAGGGCCTCAATAGTGACGTCAAAATGTGTAAGCTTTTTTATTTCATTTACATCCGCCTCAGGAATGCCGACTGTCACCTTGACCCTGCTGTTGTCGAGCAATATTCCTACAGGATCATTGTTATTCATGTACAGCCCTTCTTTTATGTCAAGATGATTGACCAGTCCGGAAATGGGCGCCCTGATAGCAGCCCGCTCTATTTTGAGTTCTGCATTTTTCACAGAAGCATCAAGGGTCTCCAGTTTCGCCTTGGCCTGGTCAAGTTGGGCCTTTGTAATGAGCTGCTCCTTATAGAGACGATCATTTCTTTCCAGATCGAGTTTTGCCAGTTCATATTCGGCCCGTACCGATGCCAGTGCGTTTTCATAATCACGTGAATCAAGCTGGGCAATGAGGTCTCCCTTTGATAGACGTTGGCCCTCTTTTGCTGCTACGTTAACCGTCCTCCCTGATACTTCAGCAAGGATCTTCAGTTCAATCCACGGTTCTACCTGTGCCGGAAGGTCTATTTTGTCATAAATGGATGACGGCATAATGTCCAGGACGACTACGTTTACAGGCGGGCGCTGCTTTTTCAGCGTGGTAAGTTTTTCAGCAGCAATGCGCCCGCTCTCGCTTTTAATCCGGGCTGACATGATCGCGATAATTATAATCAATATAATCAGCGATAATGCTGGCAGCATCTTCCATATACGCTTAAGGGTCCTATTTTTCAATTCAGATGATTCCATATTGTATAAACACCTGTCCTTCCGGCATAACGGGATATAATTGCGATAGTAATAAAAAACCCAAGAACTACTAAGTATATTACTTTCCGGTCTGGAAATAAAGGGTAATCATACATTCAAATGTCCCGAACTACACAAGTCTTTACTAAACTTGTAAAGCTTTTCTTAACCTGATACTGAGAGGATTCACGGGATCAAATCTGGCTGTCAGCAGACAGGAGTCTAAGATTGAAACGACTCCAGGTGAGGAAGTCAGTGGATTCCTGAAATACTATCTCACTCCAAATGAGACCGTTATCACGTCACCAACTTCAATAGCCTGTCTGTTTCGTACCTTTGCATTGAGTGCAATAAAATGAGTGCCGTCACCCATGGGCATGAGTGATGTATTCCAGGTCGTTGTTCCGACCGTTGCCTCAATAGGGATCAGTCCCCGCTCAGCCCTGTACATCAGTGCTTTTGTTATCCTCGTCGGCACCCTGATAAAAGTCCATCCTCCTTTTTGAGGAAATATTTCAATTTTACCTTTTATTTTAAACTGTTTCATAATATTGCCAACATGTTACTTCAATTAAATGGGGTCAGGCACAGACATGAGACATTGTTCTTTTATCAGTCTGTTTTTATCAGTTCCACCCGTCTGTTCAGCGCCCGGCCTTCTTCAGTATCGTTCGATGCTACAGGCTTCTCCTCACCATAACCTCTGGACAGCACCCTGGCAGCCTCTACTCCATATGCCAGCAGGAATTTTCTGACCGTTTCCGCTCTGCGTGTTGAGAGGTCCAAATTATGGTGGGCTTCACCCGTATTGTCCGTGTGCCCCTGGATCTCGATTTTCAGTTTCGGATTATTCTTCATTAATTTGACCATCTCAACAAGTACTTTTTCAGCGCCCAGTTTGAGTACCGCCCTGTCAATATCAAAGTAAATTCCATAGACAGCCACATGACCTTCTTCGTCCAATGCTTTTTTCAGCTCCTCTGCATCGAACATTAACTGTTTCCTGAAAGCGGCTTCATCGATAATATACAGGTTATAGCTGCCATCTCCTGCTGACAGAAAAGCCCATGTCATCCCGCCATCCATCCTTGTCAGAGTAAACGTCAGGAGATATCCCACTTCGTAAAGAATGCGGCCGCCCTTCTCTAAAGCAGCTTCTTTGTAATTTTGAACGATCTCTTCTCTTGATACATTCCTGTTTATCGATCCCTTTGCATCCTTAATTACATATCGAAGATGCCAGTACGTTCCCTTCTTCTCAATCTTCTCAGATTTTTTACCTTTTTGTACCCTGAATTGATGAGACGCATAATTCCGTACACGACTCTGGGCAACAACCAGTTGAGACATTGGCATGGGCCTGATAACCGGGTGTTCTTCAGTTTTGGATAAAGCAAATGCAGGTTCACCAATCGCAAGCAATCCAAATGCAAGCATAATACTCAGAACTTTCATATCTCATCCTCTTTCATGTTAAGTTCATTAACCATCCCTTCAGCGATCAGTGACGCAACCTGTCAGGTTTTTCCCACAGAGATTACAACAGTGCCCAATCTTTGTTCAGTCTCTACTTTTCGATGCGCTTCAGCAGCCTGCTCAATTGAATAGACTTTATCGACGATTGATTTAATTTTTCCCTCCTCAATCATTTCCTTAAGTGCAAGCAGTTCTTCCTCCTTTTCTCCGGCAAAAGCAAAAATCGCTTTCTTATCCGTAATCATGGATGTCAGGACAGACCTCAGCATGTCGGACATTCGCGGATTTGCCATGAGATAGCGTCCCCCGGGGTTGAGTGCTTTAATACATTCGGCATAGGAACTTCTGGCAACCATGCTGAAAATCACATCATAGGTCCGGCCGCTTTTTGTGAAGTCTTCTCTGGTATAGTCGACAAAATGATCGGCCCCGGTCCGGCGCAGCATCTCCTCCTTGATGGCGCTGTCAACTGCCGTTACCTCGGCCCCCATTGCCTTGGCAATCTGTACCCCAAAAGTGCCGATGCTTCCTCCTGCACCGTTTACCAGAACCTTTTCTCCGTTCCGGATATTCGCTTTTCTCAAAAAGTGAAGTGCATTCAGTCCGCCCAGAGGTACTGCTGCAGCCTCTTCAAAGCTCATATTGTCCGGCTTCGGCACGAGCGTATAGCTGTCCGGAAGACACACATATTCGCCATATGCGCCAAGCCGCAGTCTGGTATGACCGAACACCTGATCACCCTTCTTAAACTTTGAAACGTCTTTTCCCATGGATATCACTTCCCCTGCAAAATATCCTCCCAATACCTGTTTCTTTGGCTTTATGAGTCCTAATGCGAACCGCAAAGGCAGCCAGAACCACTTCACCTGGAAATTAAAACTTCTCATTTCACAGTCAGCCTTTGTTGCCTCAGCCGCATGAACTTTTATCAGGACTTCACCGGCCCCGGGTACAGGTTTTTCAACTTCCTTGACATGAAGAACATCCGGAGATCCGTATTTTTCATATACAATCGCTTTCATGAGTCTCCCAGAGGTTTACTTTAAGTGGTGTCAGGCCTGCCACTACCGCAATTCCAGCATTGTGTAAATTGTGACTCTGATTCTTCTTCACAATTTGAACATGTCCAGACAGTCGTATCTTTTATATCTTCTTTGTTTCTATCATCATATTCTGCAATGAGCGTTCTCGCATTATGATATTCATTATCATCAAATATCCAAACGGAAGGAAGTGTGTCTGGTGTTACCGGTAATTCTCCTCTTGCACCGAACAGTTGTTCTCCTCTCACTTCACACTTTATCTTGTGAGACTCTACCATTCCCTTCACCAGGTATGCTTCAGCCGGATTATTTGCCGTATATATTTTTTTCATAGAACCGTAAAGTCACATTCTCTGATGCCTGCAGTGAACATCAGCAATATACGCGAAATAAGACGTGCATATCATACATTCAGATCGTGAAAAGTTCTCATTCACGCAATGGAGTGTTTTTTGACTTGACATACAACCTTTCATTGGGTGACACCACCCACATGTAAAATCGATATTCTATCTCTCCCTCTCTATCTTCAGGATGATCTGTGTTTTGTTGCCGACTTTTGTAATGGTCGCAGACAGATGGCTGCCGTCCGGGTCCTGTTTGGAATAATTTGTGGTTATGCCCAATTGAAGAGCGGAGCCGGGGAACTTCTGATGATAGAACTCAGCCACTTTTGATACGTCGTCCTGCGAAAAGTACGCTGCAGTTACCATGCCACCCGATGAAAATGTACCATCAAAATCTGCAGCAGGATATTCATAGTCCTTAAATGCTGGATCAATGTTCCCTGCTCCGGCAGGTCTGCCTGTCCTGTCTTCAGCCATCTTCTTTTCCTGTGGGGCAACTTCTGAAACTACATCACTTCCTGTCCTGCCTTCTGGCAATTTTGAGTTTACTTCCGTGTCGCTCCTGGTGCATCCAAGGACCATAAGAGCGGCAATAGAAAAAATCCAGAGCGTTCTCATTTCACATACCTCGATTGAGTGTGTTCCTTAATAGCTGTTCAGCTTACGTTCCTCTTATGCCTCAAGATTCAAAACAGTTCTTCCTTTTAATTTCCCGTCAAGCATTAAATCAATCTTATCATTTAATTCAGCTAAAGATATCTCCGAGTAAACGTCCATAAGTGTATCAGGTTTCCATTCTTTGGCTAATTTATTCCAAATAATTTCTCTGTACGTCATTGGATAATTTTGTGAGTCAATACCAATTAAAGCTACCCCTCTCAAAATAAAAGGAAATACTGTCATATTGAGTTTTGCAGAAGCAACATTGCCACAGCAGGTAACCACACCCATTGGTTGGGTTGATTTAATTATATTCTCCAGTATCGTTCCACCTGCGGTATCTATTCCTCCGGCAAAATATCCTTTCAATATTGGACGTGCATCTTCTTTTTCAAAATCTTTTCGCAAAATAACGTCGCCTGCCCCGAGTTTAAGCAAATAATCATGCTCCTGTTCCTTTCCTGAAATGGCAGACACGTTGTATCCTGATTTTGCAAGAATAGCCACACTCAGTGACCCTACGCCGCCTGTCGCTCCGGAAACTACTACTTTTCCACGTTCAGGCTTAATACATTCTGTCAGTCTAAAAACAGACATTCCGGCTGTCAAACCTGCTGTCCCTAGTATCATGGACTCTTTCATCGTCATTCCTTCGGGCAATTTCACTGCCCAATCCGATGGCACCCTGATGTATTGTCCAAATCCTCCGGCAGTATTCATTCCCAGGTCATAGCTTGTAACAATAACCTTTTCGTTTTCACGGAACTTTTTAGTATCAGAATAAACGATTGTTCCGACAGCATCAATTCCGGGTGTATGCGGGTAATTTTTTGTTACCCCCTTATTTCCACTTGCAGAAAGAGCGTCTTTATAGTTTAAGGAAGAGTACCGGACCCTGATTAACAAATCATTATCAGGCAAATCATTAATTGATCTTGTCTGTACGTTTCTTATGAATCTGTCTTCCTGCTCTTCAACCACAAATGCTTTAAATGTATTCTGTTCCATACTCATTCTCAACAAACGTCAAATTATCCGATGGGGGCCATGAAGGATATTAACATGCATGAAACCACTTTGAACATAATAAAATGTTGTATGCCAAATCAGTCCGTGCAGACCGCATCCAAAAACAATTGTAACTTTAGATTTCTGTAAGCAAACATAAATGTGATATATATATAGTTAGATACAAGGTATACCCCGTTCGTAAGGCGGGGTGTTCAAACGGGGTTACATGATGACAGGAATATCAGAGCTGTATGAAAAGATCGTACTGCACAGACCGGTTCTGACACTTTTTGTTGTCGCATTAATTGTCGCCTTTTTTTCTGTCTATGTACCGGAGTTCAAACTGGATGCATCCGGGGAGTCACTTGTTTTAGAGAATGACAGGGACCTGCGGTATTACCGCTCCATTCAGGCACGGTACGGTTCTGATGATTATGTCATCGTCACGTATACTCCGGAAAAAGACCTCTTCTCAGATGCCTCTCTCTCGGACCTGAAGAAATTAAGGGACAGCCTGTTAGCGATCGGGAGGGTGGAGTCTGTCGCCTCGATCCTTGATGTGCCGTTGATAAACAGCCCACCCATATCACTGAGAGACATGAGCGATCAGGTGCGAAGGCTTGAGGATCCTGATACCGATATTCCGCTAGCAAAAAAGGAGTTTCTTACCAGTCACCTGTATAAAAACCTGATAGTCAGTCCCGACGGGAATACAACAGCCCTGCAGGTGACCTTCAGACGGGATGATGCCTATTATTCACTTCTGGAGAGACGGGACGGGCTCAGGGAAAAAGAGCTGGTCATGGAACTGACGAAGGAAGAGGAGAATGAACTCATAAGGATCAGTAATGAGTTTAAAGATTACATTGCCGATCTTATGGACCGGGAGAGCAGCGATATCGCGAGGATACGTGCGATCATGGATACATATCGGGATAATGCGAAGCTGTATCTGGCAGGTGTCCAGATGATCGCCTCTGATATGACCGACTTCATTCGTCATGACCTCAGTGTGTTCGGACTCGGCGTCCTCTGTTTCCTGATCATCATGCTTGAACTGTTTTTCCATAAAGCGCGCTGGGTGGTTATCTCAATGATATGCTGTTTTGCCTCGGTACTCTTCATGTTCGGTTTCCTTGGTCTTGCTGAGTGGCGGGTCACCGTGGTTTCATCCAATTTCACCTCGCTGCTGCTGATTATAACGCTGTCCTTAACAGTACATCTGATTGTCCGGTACCATGAACTGTATTCAGAACATAAAGGAGCGGGTCAGCATTATCTGATTTCTGAGACTATGAAGAGCAAGGCCATACCGAGCATGTATACAGCCTTAACCACGATCGTGGCTTTCGGGTCATTGCTGGTCAGCGGCATCAGGCCTGTTATTGATTTTGGCTGGATGATGTCCATCGGTATATGTGTTGCTTTCCTCATCTCCTTTGCCATCTTTCCTGCATCGCTCATGTTACTGAAACCGAAACTGGCACTGCCCCGGCATGACCTGATCGGCTCTGTAACGCGCATGTTCTCAGGCCTTGTAGAGAATCATGGCAGGTCCATCCTGGTTCTTTACATTCTGATAGCAGTAATGAGTGTAACAGGAATATCCAGGCTTACAGTAGAAAACCGCTTTATTGATCATTTCAAAAGTTCAACTGAGATATACCAGGGCATGGAGTTGGTAGACCGTGAGCTCGGCGGAACCACACCCATAGATGTTATCGTTGATGCTCCTGCGGACTTTTCTGCTTCTGAGGATGATGAAGATAGTATCTTTGAAGATGAGTTTGATGATGGACCGGACAGCGAAGCAGGTTTTAGCGGCACAAGCTACTGGTATAACGACTTCAGGGCCGACACACTCAGGGCCATACATGATTATCTTGACAACCTGCCGGAGACCGGAAAAGTCCTTTCACTGGCGACCACGTTACAGATGATGAGACAGTTAAATGAAAATAAGCCGCTGGATAATATTATGCTGTCCATTATCCATAAAAAATTGCCTGCAACGATAAAGGAGAGCCTTTTTGATCCATATATTTCTGAAGATGGGAACCAGGTCCGGTTCACAACGCGGGTATTTGAGTCTGACATCTCTTTGCGCCGCAATGAGCTCCTGAAGAAGATGCGCCATGATCTGATCAATACTATCGGACTGCATGAAGATCAGCTCCATATCACCGGCATGGTCGTACTGTACAACAATATGCTCCAGAGCTTATACAGGTCGCAGATCCTGACGATCGGCGTTGTATTTCTGGCGATAATGCTGATGTTCATTATTCTCTTTCGTTCTCTCAGGCTGGCTGCAATCGCCATTGTTCCTAACCTGATGTCAGCCGGCATGGTCCTCGGATTCATGGGCTGGATAAAGATACCGCTGGATATCATGACGATAACCATTGCAGCCATCACCATCGGGATCGCTGTTGATGACACCATTCACTATATGCACCGTTTTCTCATCGAGATACCGAAGGACAATGATTACATAGCAACCATGAAACGCTGTCATGCGAGTATCGGGAGGGCGATGTACTACACATCCGTCACAGTGATAGTAGGTTTTTCGATCCTGGCACTGTCAAACTTTATGCCAACCATCTATTTCGGCCTGCTCACCGGTCTGGCAATGACCGTGGCGCTGATTGCCAATCTTACGCTGCTGCCGGTTTTACTGATCTTATTAAAACCAGGGGAAAACAGTGACAAGTGACGGGTAACAGGTGACGAGTTAAAGATTGTGAGTTTTTAGTTTTGGGTTATGGATTACAAAGCACGAATCAAAGGGGACATATAACATTTGACGGTCTCCAGACTACTGATTACAGATTACAGATTACTAATTACTGATCACTGACTACTGACTATAGACTACGGAG
>CAMYJJ010000137.1 GCA_947258735.1 Thermodesulfovibrionia bacterium
TTTATGAGCGGTGAAGAAGACAATTTATTTAGTAAATCTTCAGCCGGTGCAGAAAAAGTACTGGCAGAACTGGAAGGCGAGTCTGAATCAGCTGATGACGTTCAGGAAAACTTAAGCAAGGCTATTTCAAACAATCTTGGAGACCTTGAAGAACAGGTACTCATTGAAAAAGTCAAAGACGGAATAAGGATACACCTCACCGACAATGAAGGGAGTACCATGTTTCATCGCGGAAGCAATAAAATGACAGCAAAGGCAGAATCAGTGCTCAAGGTCATTGGAGAAAATATAACGTCCCTGAAAAACAGGGTAAGCATAGAAGGTCATACCGATGCACTTCCCTTTACCGGCAAGAATTACAGCAACTGGGAACTCTCCACAGAAAGGGCATCGTCAGCGAGAAGAGCACTTGAGGAGCATGGTCTTGATCCAAAAAGACTTATCAGCGTCGCAGGATTCGCAGACACTGATCCACTGGTAGAGGACGATCCAAATGATGCAAGGAACAGAAGGATCAGTATCATTCTTAAGTTCCCTGAAAAAAAGAGGAAAGCTCAGGTTCCGTTACCGGAAGAACATAATCCTGCCAGAAAAGTCTCGGAAGAGCTCCTGTCAATAATAGACACGTCTCCTGTATCAGCAGGGGGTAATAGTGGTGACGGCGCAATCAACGTAGTTGTTGAGCCTGAAGGGGAAGAAAAAAATGGTGAGGATACTGCTTCCGTAGAAAAACGGCCAGACTCTGTTCCTGAGGATGATGCCTTCTCCCCTGTCATTAATAAAAAAGGCTGGAATCCTGTCTTCTAATTAGTTCCTGTTGCGCACGCTGTTATTTGTCACCCTGAATTTATTTCAGGGTCTCACAACTCTATGCAAACATGAGATTCTGAAACAAGTTCAGAATGACAGTAATTAGAATTATTGCTTTGCGTAACAGGAACGAATTAGATCTACTGCGAACAAGAGCTGTCAGGAGCATGGAAGGTTCAGGATGAATGAAGTCCCTTTTCCCATAATACTTTCGACTTCTATGGTTCCGCCCTGTTCTACTACGATGCCGTGAGTTATGGAAAGACCAAGCCCGGTGCCCTTATTCACGGGTTTGGTTGTAAAAAAAGGGTCAAATATTCTCGGTAAGATATCAGGGGGTATTCCTGTTCCATTATCAGATACTACCGCTACAACACTTTCCGCCTTTTCATTATAGGAAGTACTGAACCCGATTTCACCTTTCATGTCTGTCTCAGAAATGGCATGCTCAGCATTTATAAGAAGATTCAGAATAACCTGCTGGATCTGCTGACGGTCCACAGAAATGTCCGGGACATCTTCATAATCCCTTGTTATCTTTATTTCCGTATTGGTGGACTTCAGCTGCAACTCATGAAATTCAATTGCCTTGTCTATTAACTCATTGATATTTTCGAAACTCTTTTCTGCCCTGTTCTGTCTTGAAAATGTCGACATATCAGCCACAATTTTTTTACATCTGGTTGCTGCATCATACACCTTCTGCAGGTACTTCTTTGTGGCTTCATCATCATTTTTCATCAGAAGCATCTCGGTATATCCGATAATCCCCGTGAGCGGATTATTAATTTCATGGGCCAGGCCTGCAGCCAGTGTGCCAATGGATTTCAGTCTGTCATTATGGTAAATCTGGTCTTTCAGTCTTTTGATCTCCGTAATATCCTTCATGATATAAACAGTAGCATCATGTTCATCAAAATATATCGGATAGGAGCTGATAAGATAGGTAGCACCGTTCATTTCCCGTTCTATGGATTTTGGCCGGACCCCGGCACTGTCTTCCGGAAATCTGGTCCATTCATGAGGTGATGTCAGACCGTATAATTCATAATATGGCTGCATGATGATATCGGCAGGCTCTTTTCCAAAGAGACCGGCAAAGACCTTGTTGGTCCTCAGAATCCGGTAATCCCTGTCGATGACAAAGAGGTAGTCAGTAATCGCATCAATAATATTCTGCCACCACTTCTGGCTCCTGTGAATCTGCCTGAAAAGCAGCGAATGATGCTCAAGTTCCTCTTCACTGTCTTTTATCTGATCAGTCATGGTCCTTATTTTGTCAGAAACCGATAGGATTTATAAAGCACATTCTTTAAAAATGTCAAATTTCAAAATTTCAATGTCAATTGATACTTATAGGGAATTGTTTTCATATAATGAATTCAGGATACATTGACATTATTTCATTGGACCTTCAATTGACATTTGAGCTTTGTCATTGGTCATTTTTTCCCTATTCAGGTTCTTTCCTTTTTTCCGATTCACTGAGAAGGACTATTTCGACTCTCCTGTTTTTGGACCTCCCATCCGGGCTGTCATTTGATGAGACAGGTTTGTGTTCTGCATACCCGATAGAGGTAATTCTTCCGGGATCAATCTGATGCTTCTCAACAAAATACCTGGCAACGTTAATTGCCCGGGATGCTGACAGTTCCCAGTTTGAAGGATACTCTTTCGTGTTAATCGGTATGTTGTCTGTATGTCCTTCTATACGCACCGGATTGGGATAATCCATGATGGGTTGTACTAACTGATCAAGAAAATTCATGGCCCCGTCTTTAAGTCTGGCTGAACCTGATGTGTATAACATCTTATCTGCAACTGCAATCACCACCCCGCGCCTGTCCCTTTTCACATCAACAGATCCGTCAGATGCTTTCATGATGGTGTCCAGCATCTCTCTTACATCAGCTTCTGTCTCTATATCTATTGGAGCTATTATCTGAACATCATTGATAACAGAAAATTCTTTACCCTGTTCACCCTCATTAAAAGCTGATTTCATGGAAGAGACAAATTGTTCAAGTTTATGAGTGTCAACATTACTGATGGCATACAACGCAGTGAAGAAACAGAAAAGCAAAGTTACAAAGTCTGCATACGAGACCATCCATCGTTCAACATTTTCTGTACTCTCTGCCCTTTTTCTCCTCTTCCTCATAAATATGTCCGCTCTGTTACTGTTTGTCAGACACAAATGCACTCAGGTACTCTCGCAGGTACACAGGGCTTTTGCCTGCCTGTATACTTGCGACCCCTTCAGCTATGATCTCTCTGAGAAATATTTCATCCTTTATATTATTAACCATCTTTTTTGCCATAGGCAGCAAAATAAGGTTGGCAGAGGCTACCCCATACACTGTTGCCACAAATGCCACAGCAATACCTGATCCCAGTTTCGTCGGGTCACTCAGGTTTTCCATGACATGTATCAAGCCCAATACGGCCCCTATTATTCCTATTGTGGGAGCATACCCGCCTGCCGCTTCAAATACCATGGCCGCCCTTCCCCGCTCATCTTCAAAGGTCCTGATTTCCTGGTCAAGTGTGCTGTGTAATGTGATGGGATCTGTCCCGTCAATGGCAAGCCTTATGGCCCTTCTGAAAAAACCGTATTCCACGGTAGCAATATCAGTATCAAGAGAAAGTATCCCGTTTCTTCTCGCCTTTGAAGCAAAATGGACCATGTCAGTTATAAGAGAAGTTTCATCAGGCAATGATTTATTTTCAATAAAGACACTTTTCATCATTTTCCCGGCCATAATGATATCTTTTCCTGAGAAACTTAACACCGTTGCACCAAGAGTACCACCGAATACGATCAGGGCTGCAGAGCCCTGGATAATCGATCCGGCGCTGCCGCCTTCCAGGGCGTTTCCGCCAAGTATGGCCAGGATGCCGACTAACAATCCCAGGAGGCTTGCTTTATTCATTATTCTCTGTTTCTTTTGTTCTGCGGATTGAATCCCTCTGCTGCGCAAATGCATATTGTATGATCTCATTTTTTACCGATTCAGACATATTGAGATACTCAAGGGCAATATCATATTTTCCATCTTCCCGGGGGATTGATCTCTTCACCTCTCCATATGCAAACACTGCAACAGGAGGATATGAGGGCAGCAGCAGTTTTATGTCCATAATCTCACCCTCTTTGGCAGCATAATCTATAGTGAACCTGATACCGGAAGCGCTTATGTTTACATACTTCTTTTCAGGCTCGTTCAGTCCTTCCTTTTCCAGCATAAACTGGTTGATAATAAAATCAAGTTTAGACTTGAGTTCGGTCATCATTTCATACAGCTTTCTATTGTCCGGATCTTTTGGTAAGGCGCTCTCATCTTCTGCAATATTCAAATCCTGGCTCTCCATGAGTGAAAACGCCCTCGATGTAACAGCAGAATTTGCAAATTCTTCGTTTTTTTCCCTGTCAACCTGAATGGGGTTTACCACCACAGATATAACATCATCAATCCTGAAGTGTCTTCTTCTCTCTTCATCTTTTTTTGACTGTTCCATCTCGTCCGTCATTTCTTCCTCCAGACTATATAAACACCCGGATACGCTTAATGTTCCGTCAGCTTATCTTTAATTCATTTACCAGAGAGTTATATTTCTTAATGTTTTCTCTGTTCCCATCAGTATCATCATTTATTTTTTCTATTTCTTCATCACGTTCGTTGATACTGACCGTGTTCAGATCACCGGTTTTTTTTAAGGCCTCCAGTTCCCTGTGCATCGTTCTCAACTTATCCGCCAGCTTCTCATTTTCTTCCATTAATGTGCCCATTTTAAATGCATTTCTTACCACCAGCAGCAGCTGCTGCATAACAAAAGGCTTTACAATGTAATCATATGCCCCTTCATTCATGGCCTCAAGGGCCGTATCAAGCGTCCCGTATGCCGTAAGGATGACCACCGCAATATTCGGATTGATTCTCATTGCAGACCGCAGCACTTCCATACCGTCAGCACCGGGCATCCTCAGATCAGAAAGAACAACTTTGATGTCTTCGAGTCTGAGTATTTCAACCGCCTCAAGACCGTTATGCGCGACAACTACGGAATACCCCTCGTCTGTCAGGAACTTAACTATTACATCCCTGACTATATCATCATCTTCAGCAACAAGGATGTTGAATTCTGTTTTGTTCACGATCGCCTCGCTCCTTTAAAAGTCTTCATAATATGTATCATGAAAATAGTATGTATTCTGTAAATAAGTTAAATAAGGCCTCTCTTTTGTTATCGGATACATACCATTAAATCTTGAACAGGGTCTAATTTCCATAATGTACAAGTTTTTCATCAAGTTTCTGCAGCCAATCCTCCTCCTGCATCAGCAATGGAGACAGTTCATATTCTATAAGGTCTGCAAGCATAATCCAGTCTCGTGACTCCATTGATGCAAGCATTTCTTTGAAAAGCTTCAATCCTGCATTGTCGGATGAAATGGGATCAGGCGGCAGTCCAAAACCGTCATAAAAGCGCATCCCTTCCTTCAATTCTGATATAAACTCCATCAGACACTGCAGATCATAAATATTCTGTGTCAGGTCATTAAAAACACGTTCACTTTCTTCCTGTCTTAATGGCTGAATCCTCTCAGTAAATACGTCGGCAAGCTCTTTTACAACCTGTTTCGCATCACCTATACTGTTTTTAATGGCGGCCAGCACCTCAGGCTGCTCTGATTCAACTTTTGTCTGGTTCATTACATCCTCCTTCGTTATATACATCATTAAGTTGCATTATATTTCTTTCAATTCATTTATATTCACTTAAGACGACAATGCACATCTTTCGTCTCTTGCAGCATGCTGCAGATATGTATTAATGTTCAACATGATGTTTTTCATATTTTCAGACTTTGTCAGAAGTTCTTCATATATTTCCAGAGACTTTTCAGCCAGCACCTGCAGATCATCGCCTTCCAGGGCTTCCTTTGAGTACATAAAGAGCAATATTAACGGCCCGAAACAGGGATGTGTATGGCCTGTCATTTCAATTTCATTTTCATGAGAGCTCATCTTCTCCCATAATTCCCTGATCCTGATAATGTCCTGTTTATCTTTCCCGGCTTCATGAACAAGAATCCTCATCATATTCAAATTCTTTCTCGTAATATTCACTAAATGTTCCAGTACTGCTGTGTCCCTTTGCAATATATCGTGACACTGTCCAGGGTCCTCAGCTGTGTACGCATCAGATAATTCCCTGCACATATCCTCTGTAAGCATATCTATCTCGCTGTTTATTTTTTTTGATTCCAGGTTCATCACGGACCTGTATATCATTCGATACAGTTCAGTTATTTCAGGAGAACGTCGTATAAGGGGAGCGTACGCAAGGTATCCATCATCCTTAAAATAAGACCGGTATACCTTTATCTGATTCATCTCTCTCAAATCAATGTTCTTTTCTCCCTCTGCTCCGGCCAGTGCCACATGTACAACCTCAAACACTTTTTGAGGCGTGACAAGCGATGTGCATACCCTGTCATTGCACTGCACATCAAAGCCGCAGGGGGAACAGGGCAGATCAGCCTGTATGACATAATGCCCGTCACCATAAGGGCCTGTCTCCATAAAGTGCACATTAGCCACTGAAATATTTATTACTTTTGTTCCCGCTGATGTAGCAACGTGAAGCGGTCCCGTGTCATTGCTTATAAAGAGCCTGCATTTTCCCAGGACTGCTGCCAGCTCTCCCATCCCTGTTTTTCCTACTAAATTAACTGTTCTCGTCTGAGTACATCTTTCAAATTCCTCTGCAAGGGCTGCCTCACCGTCAGTACCAAACAGGAGAATGTCTGCTCCAAATTTCCTGTGTATCATGTCAGCAAGCTGTGCATAAGAAGATACCGGCCATGTCTTATCATCTTTACTTGCACCCAGATGAAACCCTATCAGCATATCACTCTCACAAACCCCTTCATTGTTCAGTATATGTTCAGCCTTTACTTGATCCTCTTTTGAAACATGGTATATCAGTCCCCTGGTCACCGGTTTTACATCTCCGATTTTCAGATACATGTCAACGATATGAAAAGGATTGTAATGCCTGTTTGGTATGACATTAAAAAAATACCGGACCCACGGGTGTTTTATGACTCTGTGTCCTTCTGCAGATACTGTAAACCCCCTTATCTCTTTTGCCCGTATAAGCGATACAAGGACTGCACTGATTGATGAATGGGTGACATTGACCGCAAGATCATATTCCGTTTGATTAATGGTATTAACCAGAGTATCCAGCATCTTATAATTCTCAATGAGAGAGTGCCTTCCTTCCAGAAGTCTCAAAAGGTATCCCTTCATATCAAAATCTATCAGGTCGTCTATGTAAGGGATCCCTCTGCATACTTCCGTGAATGCGGAATTTACCAGAAGAGTAAGCCTGCTTTCAGGATATCTTGATTTAAGACCAGCCATAAGAGGCGTGGTCTGCAGCAGGTCACCCATCCTGGTCAGGTTTATGATTAATATTTCTTTCATCTATATTCAGCGCGTAAATTCTTTCATCATCAAAAAAAGTGATTCTGTCCTTGAAAGCGCTCCTTCACCTTCTGCAATTTTCTCTGTTATATCTGTCAGGTTTATCCTTTCACATGCATCAAAATGTGACAGATATTCGGCAACCTCTGTTTCCCTGCCGGCTTCCGCGATGAGATCGTCTACCGGTTCCCGGTCATCTCCCCAGCAGGCGGGTTGATAATCCTTTGATACGATGACCTCTAGCATCTCCTCCATTCTCCTGTCATAGGTATGGTCCCGTAATACTCTGCTTCTTCCCTTCTCTGCGATGCTGGCTGCTTCCTCCGGATGTTTAAGATAATGATCAATCTTTTGACGCAGATCATTCCGGTCATCGAATATAATGATTTCTTCCCCTTCCTCAAACAATCCGGTGAGTCCGCTTCTTCTGTCTACAAGCTGAAAACCTCCACAGGAGTTAATCTCAAATGTCCGCGGGTTAACAAAGTCTCCAAAGGGATTCACGCCTTTATGATATGTAGAGGAATGAAGATTAATATTGATCCTGCTTGCGTTGTAAACCCTTACGAGCTCATCTGTGTCCACCCTGCTGCCCGATCGCTGGATGAATCGCGCAAGCTTTGATCTCATGTCCCAGTCACTCCCCCATATTTTAAGATCATAATCAATAAGTCCGCTGAAAAAATGCCTCCTGTTGTAATAC
>CAMYJJ010000138.1 GCA_947258735.1 Thermodesulfovibrionia bacterium
GCAATATCCATTACTGTTTCTCCTAGGCCTCTGTTGAAAATCCGGTCAGATAACTGCTTATGGTGTTATAGTTTCCTACGATCTGTTCCAGGGCTGAAAACTTCCTCACCATATCATCCTCGGTTTTTTCAAGTCTGTATTCCATATTTCTGATAGTATCAGAAATGTTATCGATTATATCCTGCAATCCATCTTTTCTCAGTTCTATGGAGCCGTCAATGGTGCTTGAAATATTTGATATGTAATCTGAAATATTCCCTGCAATCCCATTAGCATTGTCCGTGAACAGGTCTGCTACATCATCCAGATTAGTTCCCAGTTTGGTGTCCAGCGTAGTTGAGTTGATATCAAGCTTTCCTGTTTTATAATCAGTGGTAATTCCTATCTCGGCAAGAATGCTCAAACTGCCCGAAAGCCCGGATACACTGCTGGAGACCATGTCTCTTAAACTGCTTTGAATCTGCCGGGATGTCCCTTCTCCAACAAAGACTCCACCCTCTTTAGAATCAGTATCATAAATCGAGTTCGATGAAATAAAGGAAGTTACATCGTTGTAGGCAGTAACAAACGCCTCTATCTGTTCTTTAATTGACTCATTATCTGCCGCTACAGTAACCGACGCGGACGCGTTTTCCTTCTTTAAAGTGAACGTTACTCCATTGATAACATCGCTTACTGAGTTTGTGCTTCTGGTTATCTGCAATCCATCGACCGTAAAGTCAGCATCAGCCGCTGTCTTGTTCTCGGCAAATGAAGAAGCAGTAAAATCAACCGTGCTGCCCGTACCGTCAAGAGTAGTTCCTGCATCTATGGTAATGGTATTTGCAGCGCCTGTTTCATTTCCTGATACGATCAAACGATAATTTGCTCCATCATTGACCACTGTTGCCGTTACTCCCGGATTATTGAGGTCACTGTTAATCAGGTCCTTAAGACCGTCCAGTGTTGTTCCATCGGCAATGGCAAGTGTACTTTGCGTTGTTCCATACGTATATTGAAACACCTTATCACTTCCGCTGCTGTTAACAATGTCAGTAGATGCAGTCAATCCTGTCCCATTGTGCGCTTCTTTTTCTGCAGAGGCAAGGGTAGTAACAGACACAGAATAATTCCCGACAGATGCCGTCCCGGTAGCTGAAGAATCAAGAACTGTTGCGTCACTTGCAGAGCTTGTCTTTTGAAAAAAGCCTGAAGATGTTTTTAATGTATCTGATGCACTTTCCAGATCAGACAGCTTGGTTGAAAGCTCTTTATATGTATTTATCCTGCTTTTGTAGTCTTCCTGTTTCGTTTCAAGCAGTTCAATAGGACGACGTTTCACTTCAATGAGTTTGGAAATCATCTCATTATAGTCAATGCCTGTGTTCAGTCCGCCTATGGTAAAGCTGGACATATTATCCCTCCTTGTTTATGAGTAAGCCCTTTAAGTCTTTTGCATTCTTTGAGAGTTCTACCAGCTCTTCCGGCGGAAGCTGCCGTATCACTTCCTTTGTATCACTATCAATGATCTTCACTATTACCATATCAATGTCATCTTCTACTTTAAGCTGAATTTCCCTGTTGAATAACTGGGCAGTTCCCGACACTCTTTCCATTGCTTCGCCGATATCAATATTCTCATGTTTTTTCAGGTCTTCACTTGACACAACTTTTTCTTCTTCCTTAACAGCTTTTTCAGCTTTTTCGGCCTTTACATTATTTCGATTATTGGTTTCAGCAACCGGCGTGATCCCTGTCCCTGCCTGTTTATGTATAATTCCATTCATCATTTTTCCTCCACCCCCGTGCGCCTTTATTATCAGGGACAGAGCTTAATAGCTCTGCCCCTGAATATGGCGTCAAAATTTTTGTTACGACAACAGCTGCAGAGCATACTGCGGGATTGTGTTTGCCTGTGAAAGAACGGCAACGCCAGCCTGCAGGATAATCTGACTTTTTGTGAGGTTTGCTGTCTCAATTGCAAAGTCAGCGTCTGCAATTCTTGAATTTGCGGCTGAAAGGTTTTCAGATGCGATCTCAAGGTTGGCGATCGTGCTTCCGAGCCTGTTCTGAACAGCACCCAGGTTACCTCTCCTGGTAGAAACCGTTGAAATCGCGTCATCTATGACGGTCAGCATTGACTGGGCTGCCCCGACTGAATCAATACTGGACAGTCCAGCTGTAGTTAGACCAAGGGCTGATGAATCAATATTTCCAAAGGTAGATGCTGAGATCTGGATTCTGTCATTGCCTGTATTATTGATACCAACCTGCAGTGATACACCGCTTACGCTCAAACTTCCATCCATCAGTTTAAACCCGTTGAAATCAACAGTATCAGATATTCTGTCTATTTCACTCTTGAGGTCTGAAAACTCTGTCTGCAGAGCAGTCCTGTCAGCAGTGGAAAGTGTTCCTGTTGCAGACTGCATTGAAAGTTCTCTCATCCTGGTAAGGATATTATGGATCTCATTCATGCCGCCTTCTGCAACCTGCACAACAGATATACCATCCTGTGCATTTCTGACTGCCTGGTTGAGGCCCCTGACGTGTGCAGAGAGCTTCATTGAAATGGCCATTCCGGCTGCATCATCTTTTGCAGAGTTGATCCTGAGACCTGAAGACAGTCTCGCTACTGAAGTGCCAAGTTTACCTTGTGTTTGATTAATGCTTCTCTGGGCATTCAGAGAAAGTAGATTGGTGTTAACGGTTAAACTCATTTTATTCCTCCTTGATTTTAGTCACTCTCAACTTATTTGAGATGTGATTCTTTTTGGCTTCCGTGCCAGTTTTATACAGGCTCATGCCTGCAGTAAAGCAAAACAGGATTAGGTCATCTCTTGGATATTCCACCCTCCTTTCCTGACCATCACCTTTTTATCTTCTTAATTACTAATCGGCTTTTTAGAATAAAACTTTAATGATAAATTGCTCCGTCCGAAAAGCTGTCAAATAATAAATATACGATGGGATCTCAATATATATGTGAGAAATGATACTGATCTTACAGGTATGCAATTATCATAAAACGGGAAATTCGACTACATGAAAACTATGCAAGTTGAAATAATTGCTCATGAAAATGAAAGCCCGGGGAAAATATAATAAGCGGAGACCGTACGTTATTTTATGATGTTACGTGTTTTGTCAGCATGTTCCAAAACAACCTGCACCCCTTTTCTGGAGCAGGCATTAATCAGCAAAGGACCCTGGAAATTGGCTATTACGTTATCACCGGCAATACGCATCGTTACGAGAACTGCAAGGTCATCATTATTTTCCAGCTGAAGATAATGCTGTACTTTCTTATCTATGTCAACGTTATAACTGTCTGATATTTCATCAGGAGGAACTACAATAAATGCAATATCAGGGTCATCAACTGCCTGGAGCCATTTTAAAGGGGTATCTTTATGGTCAATCAATATAAATTTTTTTGTATAAGGCAATCCGATAAGACCTTCAGGGAAGTCAACGATTTTGTCTTCTTCCACTTCTAGCTCGCCAAATCTCGATGTCTTTAATGTTATCATTTTGACCTCAATACACTTCTGATTTTAGTGAATTGCTCCATGAGCAGATTTGATGAAAGCATATTTTCTTTCTTGATTTTGTCATACAGTTCTTTCCGGTATATTTTTAATGTATCCGGGGCCTTAATACCTAACCTGACTGAGTTTCCCTTGATTTCAACTACGGTAATGGTAATATCATCACCAAGGTTAATTGATTCATCTGACTTCCTTGTCAATACCAGCATCCTGCCTCTCCTTGATAATCTGAATTATTAAGTTGTTACTATTCTCATAATCATCTGTTTTATTCTTAATGAATGACGTTACAAATCTATCTAATAAAATCCATCAGGGACTTTGAAAACACTTCTGCACCGGCCGCCCTCAGTGACTGCAGTGCAAGTTCTGTTTTTGATATTTCGCTGATAGTGTCAGCAATGTCTGAATCTTCATTACCGGACAGAAGGGTCTGTGTATTAAATTCTCTGTTATCCAGGTTCAGTCTCGCATCATCAAGATACTTTAATTTTGCCCCCAGTTCAGCCCTTACATTAACAATGCTGTCAATGCCATTATCGATGGAATCAATAGCTCCCCTTACTCCTGCCGTGTTGCCGCTTAGCAAATCATTATAAAATTGATCAAGCATCCCCATGATACTGGTTGCACCATCGCCAAATATTGCATCTCCCGGGATATTTAATGACATGGTTGCATTACGATCAATAAGCACATTTATCCCGCCTGAATCACCCTGGTAATTGAAGCTGGCATCAAATGCAGCGCTGTTTGTCTGAAACCCTGCAAAAACATACCTGTTTCTGTACTTGCTGTTTGAAAGGCTTACCATCCCGTCTCTCATCATTTTAACTTCTTCGGCCATTGCAGCCATGTCTTCAGTGCTCAATGTATCTGTTGATCCCTGGACGGCAAGTTCCTTTGCCCTGGTCAATGTATTTGCGGCAACAGACATGATTGAATCGGCAAAACCAAGATGCGCTTCAGCCTCATTAATATTATCCTTATACTGATTCAGTGTATTAAGGGTCACCTTATAGTCCATGCTTCGTCCCATAACTGCTACATCTTCAGAAGGACGGCTGATTTTCTTCCCCGAAGCCAATCTATTGGAAAGATTTGAAAGTACTCTCAGGTTGTCATGAAGTGACCGTGCAATCTGGTTAAAAATGGTGATCGATGCAATTCTCATAAGTTAATTATTGTCTCCAAAAGTTCATCAGTTACACGCATCATTCTCGCTCCTGCCTCAAAGGCCCTCTGGAACCTGATAAGGTTGGCTGCCTCCTCATCAAGTGAAACCCCTGATACAGCGTCTCTCTTTTTCTCAAGTTCATACCTTAAATTATCATCATAGGTAAGACCATCCGCAGCTGCTTTGCTCATTGTTCCAACAGTGGTAACAATACCCTCATAATAATCTTCAAACGTCGCACCCCTCAGATTGGTTATTGCGTCAGATGAAAGACCCGCTATGGTAAAGGCGTTTGTATTATCACCCGGTCCGGATACCGTGGTAGGATCTGAGGCAGCGGCAGCGACCTGCAGGGTATCTGTTATTACGACATCAAGGTTCTCTATCAGTCCTCGCAGGGGGCTTATCAGAAAACTGTCATCTGCCGCAGGTGTCCCATCAATAGTGACATCCATGCCGTCAAAACTTATTGTATCTCCTGCTGAGAACCCGGCACCTGAAGTAACAAGTGCACTGGTCCGTCGATTATATACTTCATAACTTGATGCGGATGTAAAGTTAATGTCATATTCATCAAGGGTGAGAGATGACAAACTGGTAATACTGGATGCACTGATATAGCCGCCCAGTGATTTTTCCAGATTATTCAGGGTTAACGGACTGAAATAGTCATGAGCGGTTGATCCGTCAAGACCATATCCTGAATTATGAAGAAGATTGGTTTCTTTTACCACCGATGCCATTAATTTCCGCAGGTTCATGAGCGGTGTTGATTCAATATCATCACGTACCGACAGGTATCCGCCCAGTTTACCGTTCGTAAAGGAAGACGTCACATCCATACCCCTGAGGTAGATCCTCTTTTTCCCCTCCAGATCAAGCTGTGTAGAGAAATCAGTTGATTCACCGGGATTCACAATTCCCCTGCCTTTGACAAGTATGGAAATCTGCCCGTCAGATTGTTCAAACCATGTATAATCCATCAATTCCGCGAGCTCATTTAATAACATGTCCCTCTGGTCCCTGAAATAACTCGCTTTATCATCTGGAAGACCGGCCTCCACAACACTGATCTTTTCGTTTAATACGGAAATCTTTGATGTAATGGTGTTTATATCCTGAATAACATTATCAATATCACTGTTAATGAAATTCATTGTATCCTGAATATCATTCTCCATCTGGCGGGCCGTCTGTATAAGGGTTCTTGTTTTCTGCATTAATGCTGTTCTTTCAGGCTGTCCTTCCGGATTATTTGAAACATCATGCCAGGCATTGAAGTAGTCCTTCATGGAGTTGGCCAGTCCAAGGTCACGGGCTTCATTAAAGACCTGCTCAATATTCTGCAGTCCCTGGTCTAAAGCAAAAGACCTGCCGAAACTCTGGCTCTGTCCAATAATCTGCAGATGAAGAAACTTGTCATAGTGTCTCCTTATGCCGGCAGTCCGAACACCCCTTCCAATGAAATCACCCCTTACCTGAACAGGATTGGCCAGTTCAAGAATGACTTCATGACGGCTGTACCCCGGAGTATTTATATTTGCTACATTGTTACTTACGACATTCAGCGCTGTCTGGCTGGCAAATATCGCAGATTTAGCTGAATCAAATATCCCAAAGAGCGACATCTATGACTCCTTGGAAAGCAGGGCCCCTGTATTGGACTGTCTGCTCTCATTAAAAAAAGACTGGAAAAACCCTGAGGATGTCCTGACCTGCAGTAATGACCTGTCTATGAGGACAGAGTTAAACCTGTTCATTTCTTCGATACCCTGAAGCAGGGATATCAGCTGGGAACGCAATTCCGGTATCTGATCGTTTTTTGTGAGTTTGCCAAGCTCATGGAGACTCATATCACAGTCAGCATCATTATCATGGGCGAATTCAGCGAGCAATCTCTGACGTTCTTCCTCCAGCAATCTCAATCTCATGACGATCGTGTCTTTCTTCTTGGAAATCTGCTCAATCCTGTCAGCGTCAATATCAACAAGACTCTTTCTCTCATCAGTAAGGAGTTCAAGAAGAATCTTATACGAATTAATCTGCTCTCTCAGAATATTTATGATGGCCTGATCGGATTTCATATTTCTTCCAGCATTTTCTCCGCTACGTTATATGAATCAACGTTATAAAATCCTGTATCAATGGCCTTCTGAAGCTGTTCCACCCTGTCTGTCCTGATATCCGGCAGATCATGAATGAGCTTCTTGAGCTGACTTAATTCCTGCACCTTCCCTGAAAGGCTGATTTTATCCCCGTCTCTGCTGTTGCTGTCTGTTTCAGAACTCTTTCCAGCCTGTTCCTTATTATTGAGATCATTGACCTTGCCATACAGGTCTCTTCCTTCTATCGGATTATATCCCTGAATTTTCATTTTCTTACCCCTTTCTTACTTGTATTCTCTCTATATAAATTATATATATTATCGGGTTGAATAATATATATGTTGCGGTATTGAGTAATCATTTCACAGGTTGACGTTATTATTAAGAGTATATGTATAGTATCGGCATAATATTTTTATATCTTTAATCATTTTTTAATATGTTCTTATCTGAACCGGTTGAAACGGGCATACGTTCCAGCCAGTTTAGTATCGCATCCTGCAGGCCCATCCCCCTTTTTGCAAACAGCTTTGATATCTCAACATCAAACATGCTCATATATGTGGCATGTCCCGTACTCTTCTTATCTTCTGTTAATGTGCCTGCAGTCTCCCTCATTGTCTTGAGCAATTGATACGCAAAAAGAGATTCCATCTCTTCCGCCACCTTTTTATATTCCTTCGAACTCTCTGTATCTTTTAAATTTTCCAGTTTCCCTTTACTATTATGTTTCTCATGAGTGCCGGCGGATGACAGGAGAGTATGTATCGAAGATGCAATGTCCATCAGATAATCTCCAGTTCCGCTTTTAACGCTCCAGATGCCTTGAGCGCCTGCAGGATTGATATAAGATCACGGGGGGTGACACCCAGGGTGTTTAATGCCCTGATGACTTCTCCCAGGGTAACTCCTGATACCTCTACGAGCGATGCCTTCTGCTCTGTAACAGATATGTTCGTTCTTGGAACAACAGTTGTCTGTGCTCCCTCCGGTGAAAACGGGAGGGGCTGGGAAACTTCAGGGCGCTCCCTGATCTCTATGGCCAGCGACCCATGGGCAATGGCGACCGGTGATATCCTGACCTGATTACCAATAATGACCGTACCTGTCCTCTCATTAATAATTATCTTTG
>CAMYJJ010000139.1 GCA_947258735.1 Thermodesulfovibrionia bacterium
GAAAAATTAGAAGGAGAAAAAATGAACACTTCATACGATGCCCTAATAATAGGGTCCGGTATCATTGGCTGCAGCATCGCCTTTGAACTAAGCAAAAAAGGCTGGAAAACATTGAATATTATCTGTATGATTCCAGGTTAGGCGGATTGGGTCCTATCTGGTTTACTCTTTTAATTCCCAGCCTGGTGTTTTCATTGATACACGCTGCAAAAAACAGGAAATATCATTACCTTGTTATTGCAGCTGCTGTAATGGCAGGATTTTTTCTCTATCCAAGAAACTGGACGCCACGGTATGTGATCTTTATCGTCGGTCTGGGGGCTCTATCGTTTGGGTATATCCTGAACTACTTTGATGGAAATAACAGGACAATCAGAGGTATCGCCCTGCTGCTTGTTGTATATACTTTTTTCATATCCAACTCTCCATGCATCACTCCTGCCCAGATTAAACATTTCATAAGGCTGCCTGCCAATGAACGGACCATAGCGCGTCATGCACCGTTTAACATAGATATACATGCCAGACAGGAGTACGGACACTGGATATGGATAAGTGATAATATAGGAACGGGTGAGACCCTGGCATATACATTTGAACCACTGTTTCTCTCTCCGTTATGGAACAATGGGTTCACAAGTTCCATAACATTTGTTAAAGCAGAAACGTATAAAGACTGGCTACAGCGTCTGGAGCAGCATAATGCAACATATGTTCTGGTACGGTCAAAATCAAAAGAGGACAAATGGGCTGAGGCCGCCCAGTCACTTACGTGGATGGGCAGAAAAACAAGATTCAGGGTTGAGTATGCTGATGATAATTATAAAATTATGAGGTTTATATAATGATTAAATTAAAGGACAGGAAAGATGTTTTATATTATCTGTTAATGTTGATCATAGTAGTGATGGCAATTATCTATTTTACGGTTCCGGAAAGGGCATCTTTTATAGAGAATCAATTAAAATGGTGGGGAGAGTTTTTTAAACCATAAACTGGTCAACCGCATACGATTACAGGTTGTCTACGAAACAGTTACTATAAACTTTGTAATTAAGGAGTCAAGAGGTCGGGGATTCAAGAAACTGATGGTGTAAATCACTCGAATCCCTGTCTACCGACAGGCAGGCTTGAACCCTTTTTTGCAACTACATTTGAGATGGACAGAATACATTATGCTTGACGATCAAAGAATAGCGGTCATCATACCGGTACTAAATGAAGAATCCACCATTCCTCTTGTACTGAATGATATTTCAAGAGATCTTGTTGATGACATAGTCGTTGTTGACAACGGAAGCAGCGACAGGACGGTTGAGGCAGCAAGGGAAGCAGGGGCAACTGTCCTGCATGAAACAAAAAAGGGCTATGGGTATCCATGCCTTACAGGAATTGAACATCTGAAAAACGGGAATACAGATGTTGTTGTATTTGCAGATGGCAATTACAGTGATCATCCGGAAGAGATTGAGAAGCTTGTAAGGCCTGTTGTAAGAAATGGTTATGACCTTGTCCTTGGATCCAGAACTCTTGGTAAGGTTGAAGAAGGGGCCTTAAGAATACCTGTACGGTTCGGGAACTGGCTTGCTACGGTCCTGATCAGGATGTTGTATGATTTCAGGTTTACTGATGTGGGTCCGTTCAGGGCGATCAGGTTTGACAAACTGCTTGCGCTTGATATGAATGATAATCTTGGCTGGACGATTGAGATGCAGGTCAAGGCGGTAAGGAAAAAATACAGCATTATGGAGGTGCCTGTCAGTTACCGGGCCGGGACGGGAAAGTCGAAACTGACCGGAAATCTCAGGGGAATAGCAATCGTTGGATACAGGATTATACGGGCGATATTGAAAAACTTGAATTATGCTCCATAGCTGTTTTGCATATGCGACATAAATAATGATTTGCTAACTAATGATAATTGAGTCGTCATTCCCGCTGTATGTTTAGCGGGAATCCAGTAGTCTGAATAAGTTCTGGATGCCTGCCTACCTTCAGGCAGGCCCGATTACTGACTTCGGGCATGACAAAATTATAATGTATTTTAAGTACAGAAAGTAAAAAGAGTATTATTATTTAAACAGTTCATATTTTATTCAACATTAACATTTAAAATAATAAATGAAAAAAAGCTTTTTTGAAAACTACTGGTTCGGAATTATGTTCGGGTTTCTCTTCGGGTTTGTCATTGTTCATCCCTTTTCAGTTGTTTTTCAGGGACTTTTTATAGCAGAAATACAAGTAACGGTAACGAGCCTGTTATATGCATTTAATCCGCAGCATTTCCCCATGGCCTTTTTTTTCGGTCTTCTTGGCATGTCACTTGGCATTCTTAATGTTTATTATGTAAGGGCCATAACCAGAGACGAGCGGCATATTAAACTCCTTGAGGGACTATTGCCGATATGCTCATATTGTAAAAAAATCCGTGATGATTCCGGCACATCACAGGGTGAAGGCACCTGGGAGAAAATTGAAGATTATATACATCAGAAAACCGAACAGGAATTTACCCACGGCATATGTCCTGACTGTGTAAAAGAAGTGTTTCCGGACAAGGACAGGAAATAGGCATCCCTCCTGAAAGCAGTAATCATAGATCTGAGATAAGGTCCTTTTTGTACACAGAGTAAAATGCAAAAGGAACAGTTATGACCATACCCAGCAATATGGTGCCGGCGATTATCTCCAGGAATGGACCGGCCGACCAGATGAAACGCAGAGGGACCTGGTCTGCCTGAATAACAGTAGCAATAAGGGCAATGACCTGTCCGGTCAACGAACCAAGAAGTGTTATCCAGAATGTTCTGAGGGTCAGTATCTTAAGAATAATGTTCCGGGAAGTTCCGAGTGTGTAGACTGTAGAAATTTCAGATTTTCTGGAATCAAGATTGATATATGTGCTTATCAGGATACAGAAAGCAATCAGCATAAATGCTGCGGTATACAGGGCCTTTTGATAGCCTTCCAGTGTTGAGTCTACTTCTTTCTCAGCAGTGTCACCACGGTACGCATCAACAATGTGTAACCGATTACTGTATTCATTGAGCAATGACTTCAGTTGTTCAAATGATGATAACGAACCAGGGAACAGCCTTATCTCATTAATGTTCCCGGTGAGGCCTGTTATGTTCTGCAATACTGAGAGCTGAATAAACACCGATGCATCTTCGATACCGCCGGTGGTCGGGATTATTCCGGCGATGCGGTAATCCCCGGATATGATCCTGATTGTATCAGGCACTGTTTTACCCAGTTTTTCAGATGCAATGCTACCCAGCAGGACTTCATTCTCACTGATTGAGTATTCTGAAAATGGGTAGGAATATGCATCAGAAAAATCTATCCCTGCAACCGGCATGTGTCTGCCGTCTACATTGAGTCTCTCTGTCAATCTTGGTTCAGCTTTTCGCAGGTATGATGAGAACCTGTCTTTTATTTTGTCAAAGATTGCAGATGAATAGGTCAGCTTTTTAAACTTCGCAGTAACAAGATCAGAAGAATTCATGCCTTGTGGAACAAGTATAAGAGAGGGGCCTATATAGTCAATTCTCTGCTCTACAGAATTTTGTTTGGCCCTGCCCATAAGGTCAAGGGACACGGGCAGGGCAACCAAAAGGGAGATTAAAATGACATTAATAAAGAAGACTGCTTTACGGCCTGTGAGCTCCCGCCATGAGAGCCATAGAGAAAAAGACGGTATCCGTTGTCCGTAGTCCGTAGTCCGTTTATTTTTACGGTCAACGGACAACGGTTCCCGGACCACGTTCTTAAGACCCTGTTCCGTTTGTGAATTTTCCATTCTGGAGATGCAGGACTTTCTGAGCATAGGCAGCTACTTCTTCTTCATGAGTGACAATGATGACGGTATGACCGCTGTTGTTAAGCTCCCTGAAAAGGGACATTACTTCGCGGGTCATCGCAGGGTCAAGGTTGCCGGTGGGTTCATCAGCAAGGATAATCCCCGGATTGTTGATTACGCTTCTGCACAGGGCAACCCTCTGTCTCTCTCCCACACTGAGTTCAGAGAAATTATGGTCCAGCCTTTCATTGAGCCCGAACCTCTGCAAAAGCTCAATTGCCTTGTCCGTAGCCTTTTTCCTTGATTTCATGGTGAGCATGGCAGGTACAGCGACATTGTCCAGTGCGCTCAGATAGGGAATGAGATTAAATGTCTGAAATACAAACCCGATCTCCTGAAGTCGGAGATCCGCCCTGTAGGCAGGCGTTGTATGATAGATGTTTTTGTCCCATAAGAGGACTTCCCCGTCTGAGGGGTTTAAGAGGGCGCCTATGATGAATAGAAGCGTACTTTTACCGCTGCCACTGGGACCAACTATCGAGAGGAACTCTCCCTGCCCGACCTTCAGGTTGATGTCGGTAAGTGCAGCTACCTGATCTTTTTTATTATTTATAAATTCTCTCGATACATTTATTAGTTCCAGCATATTATTCCTCTCTCAGAAGCCTGGTAGGATCAAGTCTTGTTACAAACCACGAAGGGACTGATGAAGCCAGTAAAGCGATGACTACTGATGCCATAACAAAGTGTGGTAAATATTCCCATGATGGAATTAATCCGATACGCATGAATGCCCTGCCAAACCAGGACATAAGAGGGACGCTCAATATGTGCCCGAGCATGGCTCCTGTGAATGCTGACAGGACCGAAATCGAAATATTCTTAATAATTATTTTTCCCGGTGACAGTCCGATGCTCAGTAGCAGGCCTGTTTCCCTTTCCCCTTTTCGCAGCATGTAAAAGATAAGAAAGATAATACTCCCTACCGCAAGGACCGTACCTGTAATCCATAAAAGCGTTGAGTACTGTTCCATAATGGAATTGATCTGGATCTGTGCCTTGGCCAGGCCGTCAACAGTGATTGCCATTGTTCCGGGAAGTGTTTTCTCAACGTCAGCGGCAAAGCCGGCCACGTCCAGCTTGCACCAGCAGCCGCCCAGGTTAAGGGCATTAATGTTACCGGGTTTATCAAGAATATTCTGAGCAGCACCCAACGGCATGAAGATTGCCATGTCATATCCCTTTGGCGGCGGATCAAGTACCCGGGCAACCATGAAACTATTGCCCCTGATATCCAGTGTATCGCCTGTACCAAGACCCAGGCCTGAAGCGGCTCCCCTGCCAATGGCAACATACTGATAACCAGTATTGCTGTAGCGGGGAGTTTTTACCTTGCGTCCGACAATGATAAGGTCCTTTCCCTGGACATTTATATTCCCATATAACCAGGGCTGTATTTTTCCGGCATGTCTGCCCACCGGAGACTGTTTTATACGGTCTCCATAATCATCAGGCATGACCTCAGGGCCGTATTTCATTGAATAAAAGGATTCAAGGTCAGTCCCCTCTGGAACGACAAGCATGCCTTTGCCGAGGTCATGAGTAAGCTCTTTGATCTTGTCTTCTGCTGAACTGTTGAGAGAACTCTGAATAACAAGGATGGATATAACAAATGACATGAGAAGGATGACAAGCGAATGAATCAGCCAGCGGTGCCTGATCTCCTTGAGCATCAACATAAACATCTAATAACAGTACCTCCATGCGATAGCATATGTTATATATTATATTAATAATAGTGAAGAAAGTATGAAGGATGAGCAGGAAGATGGTAAGGGGGGCAGGGCGGTGCTGTCATGCCCGAAAGCATAGCGCGCCAGGAATCAAACGTGTTAGATTCTTGATGCGAGTCTATGTGCGAGTCGCCCCGACCTGATAAGCCATGAACCATACGGTTCATGGCAAGCCGGAATGACACATACTATTCGTCCGAAGGGCGCATGTATCTCAACAGCACAGGTAATGATATAATTCAGTTATTGATATGTATTCAGATAATTCACTAAAACAGGGAGATTATAAAATGAAATATATTGTTTTCATAATAGCAATAGTGCTTCTGGCTGGTTCAGCCGGAGCCGGCCATATGTTCAAAAATGGTGGTCAGGAAGGAAGACAGGGTTATACTGACAACCGGATGGAGGGGTATAAATATTTTAGATGGGGAATGAATGAGATGGGTTACGGATGCGGGGATAACGGGTACGGTAGTATGGGACAGCATAATATCTTGTCCGGAATGACGGGTTTTGGGATGGGACCGGGTATGTGGGGATATGATGCGGGCAGGGATGACAAATTTCTTGATAATACTGCTGAATTGCGAAGAGAACTTCATATCAAACAGTTTGATTATAATGAGGCGCTCCGCAACAGGGAGATAACATCTGATGAATTAATAAAAATGGAAACTGAGATCCTTGAAATTGAAATGAATATCAAGGAGAAGTGGTGGAACAAAACTGACGAGTGATGAAAGGGTGACTTCCCTTTGGGACGTGTCCCCCATGTTAATCAGCCCAATACGTTATAACCGGCACTTTGAATTGCCCCGGATATTGCATCACTGCTTGTCTTTGATTCGTCAAAACTGACTGTAGCACTGCCGACTTCAACATCTGAAGAACTTACCCCATCCAGTGCTTCAACTGCTTTTTTAACCGCATCGACACAATGCTGGCAGCTCATGCCGTCAATTTTTATTGATACTTCTGTCATAATGTCCTCCATTCTATTATAAGGAAATTGATTGTCCAATTGGATATCATCAATAATACAAAAAATAAAAGTAATAAGCCAAATACCGGAATTTGAAGTTATAGAGATTTAAATTAATAAAGTTTCTTCAGTTTGTATTTCGTTGATAATACCGACAAAGATTCAACATAGGAGAGGTAGTGAGGATACCAATAACACCTGCTAGTGAATGAATTATAATAAGCGGAGAATTACGGATTGCCAGGTGATATGTGTAGGGGCAGGTCTTGTGCCTGCCCTGTCTTTATCACCCATTGGCGAATCTACAGAATGGGCACCCACAAGAGGTGCCCCTACAATGAATATGATCCCGTGTACATGATTCGGCATTATGATATATTCAGGAAATGATAGGGGGTCAGGGCTCGACAAACGACAAATCAGGTTCTTAATAATTCTTGAATGTCGTTTGTCGACGGGCTGTTGCCCAAATAACTATAGAATAGGAAATTGTATAAAGTTATAATTACTGCATCAATCATAACAAGGAGAGATAACGAATATGATGGGAATGCAGGAGCCGCCTCAAAGCAGTTTGTTCTATATCGGCATCAATATAGACAAACGTGTTAGAGCCAATCATCCATTAAGGCGAATCAGAGAACAGGTAGACTTTGATTTCTCTTATAATGAAGTCAAAGACCTATACGGCAATAACGGCAACGTTTCAGTCCCGCCACCGATTATATTGAAGTTGATGCTGTTGCTTGTTTTTTATAATGTTCGCTCCGAAAGGGAATTGATGGATACCTTGCCTGAGCGAATTGATTGGCTCTGGTTTCTTGATTATGACCTTGACTCTGAAATACCCAACCACAGCATACTGTCCAAAGCCCGGAAAAAATGGGGCGTTGAGATATTCCAGAACTTCTTTGAGCGAATTGTTATGCAATGTGTGGAAGCGGGGTTGGTAAACGGGAAAAAGATATTCGTAGATTCCAGTCTTGTAGACGCCAATGCTTCGAACAATTCAGTTATCGACACCAAGAACCTGAAACACCAACTACACAAAAATTACAAGAAACTGGAAGCCCGGCTGGATGAGAAAGAGGAAAGCATAGACCCTTCCAGAAGATATGAGAAGAAGAACAAACGGTACATTTCCAGCACAGATCCTGACGCAGCCATAGTCAATCGGGGGAAGCCAAAACTTTCTTACCAGGTACATCGGGCTGTTGAGGGGCAAAACGAAATCATAACGGTAACAGACACAACGCCGGGAGATGTGAACGAAGCCCACTTGATGATTCC
>CAMYJJ010000140.1 GCA_947258735.1 Thermodesulfovibrionia bacterium
GAAGGACTGATTTAACAGCAGAACATCAAACATCACAATTAAAACATGCCTTTTTCAAATAGCCTTGCAATTACCTCCATTACTGCACCCCAGATAAGTGCCAGAACGATCAAAGCAATTAATATCCTGGGTTTTTTAATCAGCATATAAAGCAGAACTACAGCAGCTGCCCCTGCTGCAATTGGATTTGCTTCAGCATATTTTGTAACGTCACTAATTATTTTATTTATGTCCATGCAGTCCGTTTAAATATTTCAAAGTATATCACAGGAATGAGTAATTTTTATATGTATTTTTGAGCATGTATTTCAATGATATCATGTGACTTTTTCATGCAATAGGTACAATAATTCTATGAAGATACGATTTATCATTATGGTGTCTGTAGCGATTCTGGTTTTGATCATAATTCTGAATATGACTCATTATGCTGATTACCAGACGTCACTCCTGCCGGGTGTCTTTATTCAGCAGAAACAGGGTGTCCTTACAGCAAACAACTGGTCTGTCCCGCTGGTAGACGACTGGAATAATGACGGCAAGAAAGACCTTCTGATAGGAAACAGAACCTATGAGAACAAGGGTGCCGGCAAAGGGTACATAAGTTTTTATCAAAATAGTGGCACAGACAGCCGTCCCCTATTTGATAATCTCAATTATGTAAAGACATGTACTGATATCTGCTCTGATCTAACTGTTGCGCCTGATGGATGACAGGGCTCCTACCCTTCAGTCGTTGACTGGAACAATGATGGCCATAATGATCTCATTGTGGGAGACGGAGGCAGCAGTGTCTACTTATTTATAAACAGTGCGGAAGATGATATACCGGTTTTTAATCGTGGCACCATTTTGATAACTGAACATACCCTTGAAGGTTCTGAAAGAATCACCCCTGTACCCTATGACTGGAACAATGACGGTCACAAAGATATAATGACCGGCGGAATGGATGGCAGAATCAAGGTGTATATCAATAAAGGTACTGACCTGGCTCCGCAGTTTGAAGATTTCTTTTTTCTGCAGTTGGGAAGCAATATATTTACTATCGGGTCCAAGTCAGCACCCAGAATGCATGATTTAAACAAAGACGGGTTAATGGATATTCTCGTTGGAGAAGTCATGGGGTATGTCTATTTTCTTAAGAATACCGGAACTGCCGATAACCCTGTGTATACCAGATCTGATAAACTGTTTTTAAAAAATGGTGATGCACTGAAATATCCGGGAAGCGGTCCCCGGTCACGTCTGGATGTTACAGACTGGAACAATGATGGTCTTGAAGATATTGTTGTTGGGGGCGCAGATGGAAAGGTCATGCTGTTCCTGTCATCACAGGATACATCTGTATCATTCTCAACCCTCCTGAACAGGACAAGAGTCAGGTCAATGGAGTCATTTTATAAAATAAAACATCACACAAAAACGCTGCTCAAGACAATCAGAGATATGGTCAAAAAAAAGGCTTGAGAGATCTGCTATTTCTTCCTGTCAATATCGGTACAGGATTTCTCTGTACAACTCTGGCCTTCAGGTTTCTGTGTTTGGCTGCAGCAGCATCCACCGCGAAACTTTTTTATGACAACCAGCAATAATCCCGCAAAAATCAGGTAACCAAAAACAAGACTCTGTGTATCTGCATTCATATAAACCCCTTTCTGTAAGCTCTTCCTGTTAAACTCAAGCATATCAGCTAATTCTGAAGAAAATGTGAAGTATCCGTAATATATTTAATGATTACCTCTGGATTGTATGAAAATTCTGATGTATAATTTGTTCATATAGTAGATGGCAGATATGTGCATTGACTCATTGAATACGATTACACATGACGATTCACAATGCACCGATAACTAACATTTAACCTAAGGAGGCAGCATGGCAATCACATTACCGGATTTACCCTTTGCAAAGAACGCACTGGACCCGCACATCAGCGAACAGACACTCGAGTTTCATTATGGAAAACATCATAACGCCTATGTCGTTAATCTCAATAAGTTCATTGAAGGCACGGACCTGTCGGGACAGGACCTTGAGACAATTATCAAAAAGACAGCAAACGATGCTGATAAGGCCTCGATTTTCAATAATGCTGCCCAGGTATGGAACCATTCGTTTTACTGGAACTGCATAAAGCCCGATGGCGGCGGGGCTCCTACAGGTGCTGTTGCAGAGAAAATTAATTCTGTGTTTGGAAACTACGATACCTTTGCCGAGGAGTTCAAAAATGCCGGTGTTACCCAATTCGGCAGCGGCTGGGCATGGCTGGTCCAGAAAAATGGCAAACTTGAGATCATGAAGACATTAAATGCCGACACACCTCTTGCTCATGGAATAAAGCCGCTTTTAACCGTTGATGTATGGGAACATGCCTATTACCTTGATTACCAGAACAGAAGGCCCGATTACCTCGGCGTATTTATTGAACATCTGATTAACTGGGATTTTGTGAACTCTCAGATGGAGTAGATCGAAAATCAAATGCGGACTTTGGGAACGTTGCTGAATCCATAAACGTATGCTGCATTACATAAATATATTAGTTACATGAATCAGCAGCGTACTCAAAGTCTAAAGTAAGCAGGGATTATCATACATGAAAAAATTCATCATTCTTTTTCTGGTCATAACCGTTCTTGCTGGTTGTGCCCATGTCGTGTCTGAAGAAGCAAGGCAGGCTGCTGACACATCACCCGACCTTTCGCTTGTGTTTAAAAACCCTATGGATTATATAGGGGCATCTGTCGTGCTCGGAGGAAATGTTGTCAGCGCAGTCAATGAGCAGGACGGCACATATGTAGAAGTGATTCAAAAACCGCTGGACTATAGGGGCCGGCCAAAAAATACAGACCAATCACTTGGAAGGTTCCTGGTTTTCCATGAAGGGTATCTTGAGACAGCTGTTTTTTCAAAGGCAGAAAATGTCACTGTCGCCGGTGAGGTCATGGGTTCAAGGCAGGGCCAACTCGGGGAAATGGAATATCCCTACCTCCTTATTAAAAGCAAAGAGATCCACGCATTGAAACCCGGCACTGGATTTCCGATCAGTATCGGCATCGGTGTCTTACACAGTTTTTAAATATCTACAACCGTAGGGGCGGGACTTCCCCGTCCAGGGCAATGCGATTCAGAAACCATACATACCAGGGCGGGGAGACCGCGCCCCTACGGCACATATAAGAACAGATCGTGGGATATGATAACTATCAGACAACCAAACACATAAACCAGACAGGAAATCAATTTGGTATGCCTGTCTGGCAACGTAATTATTATGAACATATTATTCGCAATGAAGATGAATGGTATCGTATTCGTGAATATGTCCTGAACAATCCACAGCAATGGGATGATGACGATAACAATCCACAGAATATAACATGAAAATTTATTGCATATATCGCTTATGCATAGGCACGCTGCAACGTGCCCCTTACACAAGATAACATGATGTTATACTCGACATTGTGATTTACCAGTATGATCGAGAACAGATATGTATTTGTTAAGCTGATACCAGTATCCTTCTTGAAGCATTGTCGGTTGAAACCTGGAGTCCACTTTCACGTTATTCTTATTATTCATGAACGCATATTTCATGTCAGGATTGTGAAGTAAGATTACTATCACTGATATTAAGACGTAAACATTACACAGCAGATTTGCAAAAAAGACTTGCCAATGAGTATATAATGGGATATACTTTTTTTTAAAATATTAATCAGGATAATACAATGAGAACATTAATCATGCCGCTCATGCGGGCAGATCATAATACATGTTACAACGGCATACTAAACAACAGGAGGCAAATATGGCATCAGGATGTTATGAGATCAAAAAAGCAAAGAGTGGACAGTATTATTTCAACTTAAGAGCAAAGAATACGGAAATAATATTATCCAGTCAGCAGTATACTTCGAAAACCGGCTGTAAAAGAGGTATTGGAGCTGTTCAATCCAATTGCAGTAACAAGGATGGCTATGAGCGAAAAGAAGCCAGAGGCGGCAAACAATATTTTGTCCTGAAGGCGAAGAATCACCAGGTAATCGGCAAGAGCCAGATGTATAAAAGCGCAGGCGGTGTAAGTAGCGGCATTAAATCAGTCATGACAAATGGCAAGACAAACATGATAAAAGATGAAACAAAATAAACGCATATCTGAATATAGTGAATAACATTATTAGTATCACATTGTTATACCAGTAAAACAGAATAAAAGAAGCTGTTGAGTTTCTGTACTAAATGATGTTAAGCAAGAGTTAATCAACCATAATATATTGAAGGAGTACGCTTACATGACAAAAAAAGGATGGGCCATCACGCTGATAATGATACCATTGATTTCTTTTGCTCTCACCACCGGGTGTCATAAGGCAAAAGAGACAGTAACAGAGGCAACTGATAAGGCCGCTGAAACTGCTGGTGCCATTACAGAAAAAACCAACGCAGCTAAAGAAAAGGCAATAGAAGTCACTGAAGATGTCACGGACAAGGCAGCTGATATTGCTGGTGCCATTACTGAAAAAGCCAACGCAGCTAAAGAAAAGGCAAAAGAAATCACTGAAGATATCACGGACAAGGCAGCTGATACTGCTGGAGCAATCAAAGATAAGACAACCTCGGCTGCATCAGAACTGACTGACAAAGCTGTTGGTGTCGTTGGGGTCTCTAAAGAAGCTGCAGGGAACGCTCAAGAAACAGCGAAGGAAAACATAAAGATGGCCGTCCCTTCCGGTAATGATTATGTGGGTGTAAAAAAATGCAAGGCATGCCATTTCAAGCAGTATAAATCATGGGACCAGACAAAGATGGCTTCAAGCTTTGAAAACCTGAAGCCGGGAGTAAATGGGGAAGCCAAGAAGAAAGCCGGCCTTGATCCGGGGAAAGATTATACGCGGGATGCTTCCTGTGTTCGATGTCATACGACAGGATACGGGAAAGGCGGATTTGTAAGCCTGGAACAAACCCCGGACCTCATTAATGTGCAATGTGAAAGCTGCCACGGGCCCGGGAGTGAGTACAGGGTGATCATGAAAGAAAATAAGGAGTTTAAACTTGCAGAGGTAATACAGGCCGGCCTGCTCCTCCCTTCAGAGAAGAGCAACAATTGCCTGGAATGCCATGGAAGCGACAGCCCGTTTAATGAAAACCTGGATCCAAAGTATGCCTTTAATATTAAAGAACGTCTGAAAAATACTCACGACCATTTTCCATTAAAGTATAAACACTGAAAATATACATTGTCTGGAATATAATCGAATTAGTTCCTGTTGCGGAAAGCAACATCTCTAATAACTGTCATTCTGAACTTGTTTCAGAATCTTATGTTTGCAACGAGTTATGAGACCCTGAAATAAATTCAGGGTGACAAATAACAGCTTCCGCAACAGGAATAAAGTAAGAAAGGCCTGGATTAATCCGGGCCCTTTTTTTATCTCCTCCATAATATCGAAGTTCAACTTCGATATACATAGAATTCTGGTTCACCCTCCGGCTTACGTTTACTTTTGCAGCGGTTTAATGACAACATCAATCCTACGGTTAATCGCCCTTCCCTCTGCAGTCGCATTGGAAGCGAGCGGCCTCTCGGACCCGTATCCAACCGCCTGCATTTTGTCTACTGCCAGCGTCCCATTTGCCAGGAGATATTCCAGGACCGCCATGGCACGTTGATTTGATAAAAGTTCATTCACTTCTTCTGACCCTGTACTGTCTGTATGTCCCTGAATCACAACATTCGGCTTGCCAAACGACCTGATAGCCCACTGCACTTTGCTGAGCAGTTCATAATTGCTGGGCATCACAACGGATTTTCCGACCGGGAATTTCATGTCTTTCAATCGGATAACCATCTCATATTTCTGTTTGTAGACTTCGGCTTCATGTGGCTCAAAGTAATTCTGTACTTCCAGGTAGAGCTGGTTAAACTGCTGCTCCGCCTCCAGGCGCTCTTCTACCGCCCTCTTTTTCGCCTCGATCTGTTCCCGTGATGTTCTCTCTTTTACTGTTTGTGTCTCCAGATCTCCTATTTCCCTGCTCAGGTGGGATATCTTTGACCGATGCTCCTCGCTTATTTCCTCGATCTGAGCGTTCTGTGACTTCACTTTTTCTTCAAGGAATGTTCTGTCATTCTGTAGCGCCCCGATCGAAGCGACTATATTTTCAATAAACAGTCCGCGGTCTTCAGCACTCATGGCATTCAACTGTTCGCTTAAGTTCATCACGTTACCCAGCCGGTCTGCGTCATATTTCGCCCTGTCAGCCTTTCTGCGTATTTCTTCTGCGTCATAACGATTGTCGGTAATATATTGATCAGCCACCTGCAATGAACTGCTTGCCTGAGCAAAAGTAGCCGGTACAATTTTCTTTGCCCCTGCCTTCCCTGCCAGCCTCAAGGATTCCCGGATGTCTCCTACGGCCTTTTTCCTGATCGACCGGAGTTCCAGGTCCCTGAACCAGAGAGACACTTCCCTCTGTTTTTTCTTGGCCCGGGCCACTTTGTCATTCTCAACAGATCTCGTCAGGTCGATAAACGCATCTTCTGCATCAGCATATTCTTTTTTAAATTGTTCAGCTCCTGCATGACGGGCAAGGTCTCTGGATTCAATGGCTTCGGATAATATATTTGTTACGATCGGCAGTTTCTTTTCAGCAACCTTCAACTCAAGCCGTCCTCGTGATGTATAGTCCATTATCTTCGAGATCTCACCGCCGCGTTCCAATGCTGTTTTTGCCCGTTTGTTATAGTCCTCAGCCCTTGCAAATGCATCCGGCACCAGAATATCGATCCTGTTCTGTCTCGCTTTGTCCACTTCACGTTCCAAAAGGTCTACATTCGCTGCCGGGTTCTCAGCAACCGGGGCTGGTGCGTCAATTAATGGTCTGGAGCCTGAACAGGCAGCCATCATACACAATACAGTAATTGATAAGGTGTATATCCACTTATCTGTTCGTATTATCATCTCTCTCCTCCATTGTGATATTCGATTTAATATTCTTTCAGAATTTATTTTTTATCATTGTAGCTCATAATTACGAAAACTACTAGCCCCGCGGATATGAACGCATGATGGACTGTCTACATATTTTTTAATGCTATTATGAAAAAGGATCGAACTTAGGGGAAAACATGCTATTATGTTCATAGAATATGAATATGTCGAAAGGAATTCTATGGATCCGGTTTCATTTATCCCGTGGGTAATAGCTGCCCTGGTCATCTTTATTTTTATTGCTTATGCCCAGGGGAAAAAAAGAACAGAGGCCTTTCACAGATTTGCCCGTCGAAAAGGCATGTCCTATGCAAAGACATCGGACCTCCCGGTGCCGGAAGAGTTTAAAGATCTTGAACTGATTCCGGACAATACCATAAACACGGTGAGTAACATTATGCAGGGAGAAGTCGAGGGTGTATCCGTTATGATCTGCGATATGCGCACTACAAAAATAACAGGCAACAGATCAATGCCGACACATCAGACCGGGCACACCGTTGCCATTCTGCAGGGAAATCAGATTGACCTGCCTTTTTTCACCATGCACCCTGCCAACTTTGTGTATAACATGTTACGTACACTTGGCAGGAAGAGCATTGACTTCCCTTCTCACCCTGAATTCGCCCATACCTATGTTCTGAAAGGCGATGACGACAATGCCATAAGAATGTCTTTTCACGACCAGGCTCTTGCCTATTTCACTAAACACACAGGGATGAGCATTGAAGCGAGAGGGGACCGGCTTCTGTACTTCAGGTTTGGAAAATTATTAAAACCCGAAGAACTGAATACCTTCTTGTCAGAAGGCCTTGCCGTATTCAGATTGTTTGAATAACAAAGCA
>CAMYJJ010000141.1 GCA_947258735.1 Thermodesulfovibrionia bacterium
GCAAACACTGCGCTCCTTACACCTATAACTACTTTTACCTCACCATTCCTTATCCTTTGCCACTCTGTAATTCTTTCTCCTGTGGACAGACCGCTATGTAAGAAAACAACATTGTTTCCAAAGTTCGTCCGGAACCTGTCTATCATCTGGGAGGTAATCGCTATCTCAGGGACCAGAACAATGGCCTGCTTTTCAGCAGGCAAGGATGTCACTGCTCTCATGTAAATTTCTGTCTTTCCGCTTCCTGTAACACCATGCACGAGAAACACCCCCGTATCTGCGCTATTGATTTCAGCCAGGGCCTTTTTCTGGTCATGAGTCAATGTCAATACACTGGCTCTCCTGCTCTCCACTTCATATACAATTCTTGGTTTACCTGCCTTTTTACCGGTAAAAAAGGCCGAGGGAACAGCATTCTTAAGAGCAAGGCCGGAAGCAGACATGTAGTACTGGGAGACCCAGTCAATTAATCGGAGAATATTATTCGAAAGAAAAGGGTCTTTATCCAGGAGAGATTTTACAGGTTTAAGGGAAATGTCCTTTTTTTGTCCTGCTGTTTTTTTAAAAGAGGCTGATTGAGGTTTACGGCCCAGTGCAACAACAATACCCGTCTTATAACTTCTCTTAAAAGGTACCTCTACACGTGATCCAATTTTGATATCTGATCGAAGTTCTTCAGGCACAGTGTACGTGAATGCTTCAGAATTGATAGGGAACAGAACGTTAGCATGCATTGGTTATACGTAAATTATAAACTGGAATCTGAAATACCGGTATTATTATTTCTTCTTACCCACCATTTCTCTATTTCAACTGCAATAAATACAATAGATGAAAGCACCAACGTGACAGCAAGTTCACCGACTGTCAGGGGGGCCGTCCTGAAGATCGGATTGAGGACAGGAATATATATGGTCGCCATCTGTAGAAAAAATGTCAGTAACACTGCACCGAGGAGCGGTTTGTTTGAAAATAGTCCCAGCTTAAATAATGACTCCGTGTCAGATCTAATGGCCAGCACATGTCCCATCTGGCTTAACGACAGCACAGTAAAGACCATAGTCTGCCAGTGAGTATCTCCTGCCTTAATAAACCAGGCCTGGGTAAAAACTGATACCCCTCCCATCAGAAGTCCAACCCATAATAAATGGTACCCCAGTCCCTGTGCAAATATGCTCTCCTGGGGGTGGCGCGGTGGTTTCTGCATGATACCTTTTTCCGCAGGCTCTACTGCAAGGGCAAGTCCGGGGAGACCATCAGTTACAAGGTTGATCCATAAAATATGTATCGGCAGAAGCGGAATAGGCAGTCCTAAAAATGGCGGCAGGAATATGGTCCATATCTCGCCCGAATTACTGGTCATCGTATACTTTATGAATTTACGTATATTATCAAAGATACGCCTTCCCTCTTTAACTGCCTTGACAATGGTGGCAAAATTATCGTCAAGGAGAATCATGTGAGAAGCCTCTTTTGAAACATCAGTCCCGGTGATCCCCATGGCGACACCTATGTCAGCCCTTTTTAATGCCGGGGCATCATTAACGCCGTCCCCGGTCATGGCGGCAAACTCTCCCTTGTCCTGCAATGCCTTAACGATCTTGATCTTTTGCTCCGGAGCGACCCGTGCATATACCCTGATCTCCTCAACATGTTCCTCAAACTCCTCAAGGGACAGTTTATCCAGTTCCTGCCCGGTCAGCACACCTTCTCCGTCCTCAACTATTCCCAGCCTTTTGGCTATCGTTTTTGCGGTAAGAGGATGGTCACCGGTTATCATCACCGGCTTAATGCCTGCAGTCTTGCACGTTGCAACCGCCTCTTTCGCTTCATCACGGGGAGGATCCACCAGGCCGATCATGCCAAGGAAGGTAAGACCTCTTTCCGCATTCTCAGATGTTATCTCATGAGGCAGGGATTCCCATTCCCTCTTTGCAAAGGCCAGTGTTCTCAGGCCGTCATTTGCCATGTTCTGACTTGCATCGATAATTTCTTTCCTGACAGCATCGTCTATATTCCTGGTCCCTTCATTTGTCAGAATATGTGCTGACTGTTCAAGGATCGATTCAAGAGCTCCCTTTGTAAAGGAAACAGTGCTCCCCTGCTCAGATGAGTGAAACGTGGTCATACGCTTTCTGTCTGCATCAAAGGGAATCTCCCTTATCCTCGGAAACTTTTTTTCAATATCTTCCTTTCCGTATCCGGCCACTTCAGCTGCTTCAAGAATTGCTGTTTCTGTGGGATCGCCAATGAATGTTCTGTCCTCTCCTCGGGTTGAATCATTACAGAGCGCCATTGCAGTGAATAGAGTTTTGAGTTTTAAGTTTTGAGTTTTGGACTCACTTTTCACATCACTCTTACCTCTTAACTCCTGACCTTTCATGAGTATTCCATCGACGTATATTTCTTCTACCGTCATCTTGTTTAATGTTAATGTGCCCGTCTTGTCAGAACAGATATACGTGACTGATCCCAGTGTTTCAACTGCCGGCAGTTTTCTTACCAGGGCATTCTGTTTGACCATTTTTTTTGCGCCAAGGGCAAGTGATATCGTGACAACAGCAGGAAGGGCCTCAGGAATGGCAGCCACGGCAAGGCTGATTGCGGTGAGGAACATCAGGAGAGGGGCTTCCCCTCTCAAGAGACCGGCAATGAAAACAATGGCACATATCCCAAGGACCACCAGGCCAAGGCGCTGACCGAACTTTGCCAGTCTTTTTTGAAGCGGGGTCTTCACTTCTTTTTCTTCCTGAAGCAGAGTGGCTATCCTGCCAAGCTCTGTTTTCATCCCTGTTTCAACGACGACCCCTTTCCCCCTGCCATACGATACTATCGTTCCCTTAAAGGCCAGATTATTTCTGTCACCGAGCGGTACGGATTCATCAGTCAGTGTATCAATGTCCTTCTCCACCGGAACAGACTCCCCGGTCAGGGCTGCTTCTTCGATTCGCAGGTGTGCAGTTTCTGTCAATCTCATATCAGCAGGCACGATCCTGCCTGCCTCAAGATGTACAATGTCACCGGGCACCAGTTCCGCAGCAGAAATGTTTGAAACAGTATTGTTTCTCAAGGTAAGTGCTGTTGGCGCTGCCATCTGCTTAAGCGCCTTCATTGCCTTTTCCGCACGATATTCCTGGACAAAGCCGATAATCGCATTTAGAATCACAATAACCACGATAGCTATGGTGTCAACAAGTTCTCCAATGATCCCGGATACAACAGCAGCCGCAATCAGTATCATGATCATAAAATCCCTGAATTGATCAAGAAACATCATAAAGACTGATTTCTTTTTTGTCTCAATCAGTTCATTAAGACCGTAGCGCTCGATCCGTTTATCAACGTCATCAGACGTGAGTCCCTCTGTTGAAGAGTTAAGATCTTCAAAAACTTCTTTTATATTTTTTATGTGCCAATTCATATTGTTCTTTTCTTTATTGTGTGAAAGAGAATCTGGTTGATCTGAAAAACACCTATAACTATAAATTTATTACCATTAAAAAATCAAAATATCACTGGACATTTTCTTTAAAACAGTCTTATATTCAGCCGTCATTAGAAATATTATTATATTCGTATAAAATGTTTGACACCAAAGACTTTTCTATGCTAGAGTTTTAAACTTCCTGAGCGCCCGTACATAAGCTGAACCTGCTGGAGTAAAGGGCAAGGTAGACTGACTGCCACATATAAAATATCAATAACTTCATACTACTCGGGAAGAGGTATCTTCATAAAATTTAAAACTAAATAATAAACGTTAAGGAGGATGTAAATATGCCGCTGGATCCAACAAAACATGCAGACTGGGAAATCGCAGAAGACGCAGAAAAAACAATGGCAACGATCTATGAGATCGGAGAACGCCTGGGACTTACAAAAGATGAACTTCTGCCGCAGGGCCATTATATCGGAAAAATAGATTACCGGGCCGTTCTTGATCGACTCAAGGACAAACCCAATGGAAAATATATTGATGTTACCGCCATTACCCCGACACCTCTTGGTGAGGGAAAATCCACTTCTTCAATGGGGCTTGTTCAGGGTCTCGGCAAAATTGGCAAAAATGTCGGCGCTGCAATAAGACAGCCTTCAGGGGGACCTACCATGAATATTAAAGGTTCTGCAGCAGGCGGAGGACTTGCCCAGTGTATTCCTCTGACTCCTTTTTCCCTTGGATTCACCGGCGACATAAATGCGATCATGAACGCCCATAATCTTGCCATGGTTGCGCTTACATCAAGAATGCAGCATGAACGTAATTATACCGATGAGCAGCTCATGCGTTTGAGCAATATGGAAAGACTTGACATCGACCCTACCAAGGTTGAGATGGGCTGGATCATGGACTTCTGTGTTCAGTCTCTGAGAAATATCATAATAGGCATTGACGGGGTAAATGGCAACAAGGACGGTTTCATGATGAAATCAAAATTCGGCATTGCTGTCTCGTCAGAAGTAATGGCCATTCTGTCTGTTGCCACAAGCCTTAAGGACATGCGTCAACGCATGGGCAAGATCGTTGTCGCTTACAATAAAAAGGGTGACGCTGTTACCACTGAAGACCTTCAGGTTGCAGGCGCCATGACAGCGTGGATGGTAGATGCCCTTAATCCAAGCCTTATGCAGACCCTTGAAGGTCAGCCTGTTATTGTTCATGCCGGACCCTTTGCAAATATCGCAATCGGTCAGAGCTCGATCGTTGCAGACCAGATCGGCCTGAAACTGGCTGACTACCATGTAACTGAATCCGGATTCGGTGCTGACATCGGATTTGAAAAATTCTGGAACCTCAAATGCCGCTTCAGTAAACTGGTTCCGGATGCAGCTGTCGTTGTTGCTACCATCAGGGCGCTTAAGTGCCACGGTGGAGCACCGGTCCCTGTCCCCGGCAAGCCGATGCCTGAAGAATATGGATCTGAAAATGTCGGATGGGTTGAGAAAGGCTGCGCAAACCTGATCCATCACATAAAAAATGTAAGAAAGGCCGGAATCAGCCCTGTTGTATGCATTAATGCTTTCTACACTGACACTGACGCTGAGATCGCCAAGGTCAGAGAGATGGCTGAAGCTGCAGGGGCTAAAGTCGCTCTCTCAAGACACTGGGAGAAAGGCGGCGATGGAGCTATAGAGTTTGCAGAGGCAGTTGTTGAAGCATGTGAGGAAAAAACAGAATTTAAATTTCTCTACGAACTTGATGAGCCTGTTAAAGATCGTATTGAAAGGGTTGCAAAAGAAGTGTACGGTGCTGATGGTGTGGAATACTCTCCTGAAGCAAATACTGCGCTTGCCAGAATTCAGAAAGATCCTGAGCTTTCCAAACTTGGATTATGCATGGTAAAAACCCATCTTTCACTCTCTGACAATCCTGCACTGAAAGGTGTACCGACAGGATGGAAGCTGAAGGTCAGGGAGGTACTTACATACGGCGGTGCACAGTTCATTGTTCCTGTTGCAGGCGCTATCAGTCTCATGCCGGGAACCGGGTCAAATCCTGCCTTCAGAAGAGTCGAAGTAGATACGGAAACAGGCAAGGTCCAGGGCGTATTCTAAAATAATTATCTCACAGCCCCTGCTGGCATCCTGCAGGGGCTATTTAATGCTTTACAGCAGGAAATTACCTGTAACGCGTTAATATTATTATTTTATACCTGATGTAATCGGTAGGGCTTAATCTAAATGGTTGGTAACATCCCCAATATACTGACGCTCACGAGAATAGTGCTCCTGCCTTTTTTTGCAGCAGCACTCATGTATGATCAATATCACTATGCGTTATTGATTTTTATAGCAGCATCGATTACTGACCTTCTTGACGGCTTTATAGCAAGAGTAAAAAAACAGATAACATATTTCGGAACGATTCTTGATCCTGTTGCAGACAAATTTTTCTTATTGACCTCATTTATCATTATGAGCAAGACCGGTCTGATTCCGATGTGGTTAACCATAATAGTGATCAGCAGGGACGTGATTGTCATTTCAGGCTGTTTTATTATTTATCTTGTAACGCATAATCTCGATATTGAACCAAGCATCGTGGGCAAAACAGCAAGTGCCGGACAGTTCCTGCTGATCGGTCTTGTTCTGCTGTCATTGAATGTTAATAGTGACATAACGTTTCTGAATTTTTTATTTATTACCGTTGCTGTATTGACCGCCATGTCAGGCCTGCACTATGTATATAGAGGATTAAAAATCGCGAACCCCTGAACAATGAGCATCATCGATATACCATGAAAGCAATAATTAATCAGGTCCCGGAAGGGACATTCGCTGAAGAAATCGGCCTTAAAAAGGGTGATATTGTTCTCAGCATGAATGGCCACCCCGTACATGACATTATTGATTATATGTATTATTCCAGGGACGATGTGATTAACCTAAAAATCAGACGGAACAACAGGTCCCGTACGTTCAACGTCAGGAAAAAAGAGAGTGAACCTCTTGGTTTTGAACTCAAACCATTCAGGACCAAGTCCTGCCGGAATAAATGTGTTTTCTGTTTTGTGCACCAGCTTCCCAAAGGTATGAGAAAAACACTGTACCTTAAGGACGATGACTACCGCATGTCATTTCTCTTTGGCAATTATATTACCCTTTCAAATATCACCTCTAAAGAAAAAACCCGTATACTTGAGCAGAAGCTGAGTCCTTTGTATGTGTCCATACATTCTACCAATAATGATATACGAAGAAAGATGCTTGGTAATCCCAAGGCCCCTGACATACTAAAAGAGCTGCTGGAACTTACATCACAGAAAATACGCATACACTGCCAGATAGTCATATGTCCCGGATTAAATGATGGTGATGAACTGGTCAATACCATTAAAGATCTCCAGAAGTTTTATCCTTATATATCATCCATAGCTGTGGTGCCTGTAGGTCTCACCAGATATCACAAACCCACCGTCAAACAGGTCACAAGAGATGATGCCCTGCAAGTGATTGATATCGTAAAGAGCTTCAGACGCAGATTGAAGAGGCGCCATGGTGACCCTCTTGTGTACCTTGCTGACGAGTTCTACATTAAGGCAGGCATGACGCTGCCTCCGCTTAAAGAATACGGAGATCTGTCCCAGCTGGAAAACGGTGTCGGCATGGTCCCGATGTTCCAGCAGGAAGCAAAACGTGTTAAGGTCCCAAAAAAAATAAAACCTCAATCATTGGCGCTGTTTACCGGTGCATCGTTCATGCCATTTCTTAAGGATTTTGCCAATAAATTAAAATCCGTTGAAGGGCTTACCCTGGATCTCTTCAAGGTAGAAAATAAATTTTTCGGCCCGGAGGTTACGGTTACAGGACTGTTGACCGGAAAGGATATTGTAAAAACCATTCTCGGCAAGACCAGGGCAGACTGTCTGCTTGTGCCAAACGTCGTCTTACGAAATGGATCAGATGTATTTCTGGACAATGTAACATTAAAAGATTTGTCAGAGAGCCTTGGTATGGATGTGAAGGTCATTAACCCTACACCTGAAGGTCTGATAAAGGGTATTACAGATGATCGTTAGCGGAAAGACAAGAATTGCCGGAATTTTCGGTCATCCCATCCAGCACACGCTCTCACCTTTGATGCACAATGCCGCATTCAGCGAGCTTGGACTGGACATCTGCTACATTCCTTTTAACGTTACGCCCGCTGATCTTCCTGGTGCAGTGACATCGATACGTTCCCTGAATCTGGTTGGTGTCAATATTACCGTTCCGCACAAGGAGGCGGTCATCCCCCTTCTGGACAGGGTAGATGAAGAAGCAGTGTTTATCGGGGCAGTAAATACCATAACCAACATC
>CAMYJJ010000142.1 GCA_947258735.1 Thermodesulfovibrionia bacterium
TGTATTCCTATGGATTAAAAAAAGGGCGCATTGCCATGCGCCCCTACGTTAATTCTGTATTCTTTTTTTAAAATTCAAACCCTGCTTCAACAAACGGTCCGGAGAACGTGATTGATGCCATGATATCATCATGATCAATCTTGATGTCCTCATGCCTGTACCCTCCGGCTATGAAGAGCATCGGTGCAGGCCTGACCTTTACTCTGCCGATCAGATCATAATAATGGTTTGAATCATATGCAATGCCCCTGAACTCACCTTCAATCCTGAACATGTCTACCGGCTTAATCTGCACCCCGACATAGACCATGGGCACCGGGATGGTAAATTTTTCTGATTCAACAAACTCTCCACTTCCGGGTGCTGCTACCGTACCGGTGACCTCTGCCTTAAAATCAACGATTCTTGCATTAAGCCCGATATCAGCATTTAATTTCCCTAAAGAGCCTATCCCCAGAAAAGGGAGAGAATAATACAGGGCAACATCGTAATGATGAAGCTGCACCAATGTTTCAAAAGGCTGATTAACATCAAATGTAGTATCACCAAATGTAAAATTAACCATTTTGGACCCAGCCTCTTCAAATTTCATCAGCGTACCCATAACATACACGTTTGGAAGCAGACCCGGCATATCAGCCTTGACTCTTCCAAATAGCTTGTATTGCCTGTCATAATTCAGGTCGTCTTCAATGTCCAGTTTGTCAACGACTGCATCTGATTTATACGATATGTCTCCCGAGGGCCCCTGGCCCCATCCCCCGACCGCAACCTCCATTCCAATGGAATAAGAGACATTGGGAATTATACAGAGCGATACTGCAAGCAACATAACGATCAATAGTGTTCTTTTATTCATAATATATCTCCTCCTGTTTATTAACATCTCGGAAATTATAGCACAACACTTTAGCGCGTGTACGTAATGCAGACCACTCGTCTTTCTGTGTTTTATTGCATACCTGATTATCTGCAATGGATGCTTTCAGGCTGTATGAGATTCATCATGACACATCATACCTGCTTGATGCAGGAAGCGTCGATCTGTAATATAATGAAGTGACAGTGTTTTGGTTAAGCACTGGTATATCACACACTTTGATCAATGGATGCATATAATAATGAAAAGGAGAAAAAATGATCTCAAAGATTCTCGTACCAACAGACGGTTCCAAGGCCTCAAAAAAGGCGATTGATTACGCCATAGGGCTTGCAAAACAGACAAAGGCCTCCATTACAATACTGAGTGTTGTAGACAAGAGCGCCTTTCTTGCCCAATCCATTCCCGCGCGTGCTTCATCTAAACGTATCATTACCCCTATTGAGGATTATCTGGGCAAAGTCACTGAATCCTTTATTGATCAGGCCGTGAAGCAGTGCAGCAAAAAAAGGATAAAGCCGGCCACGGTCGTCCGCTCAGGTCATCCTGTTGAAGAGATAGTTAAGGAAGCGAGAAGATCAAAATGCAATCTCATAATCGTCGGTTCACATGGAAAAGGTGCCCTTGAATCTGCAGTGCTGGGAAGCGTTACGTATGGACTTATCCATAACGCAAAATCTCCTGTTCTTGTCATACGGGGATAAACATGAATGGCAGTAATATATACGATGCCACTTTATTATTAACGCTGCTGATAAACGATCATTCATATGTCACACTGCAAACACAGCAATCTTATCCTCCTGCCGGGCAAGAAAAACAGACTGCGCTGCAAACGCTGTCATTTAACCATTAAAACTGATGATCTGGAAAAGGACTATTGTCCTGAATGTTTTGAAGTAACGGGAAAAAAACATTATGACTTTGAGGACGTTGCAGATGATGCATCAGAGACAACGCAGTACAGGTGTGAAGACTGCGGATTGATTATTGATGGTGCTTAATTAGTGTCTGTGTATAAAGTCATACTTTAAGCCGTCATTCCCGCAGTCCTTAGGCGGGAATCCAGTGTTTTTAATGAGTTCTGGATGCCCGACTACAGCCTTCGGGCATGACAAAAATATAAACGGCAGTTTATACACAGACTCCAAATAATTAGAATCTGACTATTATGAATGAATTAGTGCAAAGAGCATTCACCCTCCTGAGAGAAGTAAAATCCGTCTCTGTTGCAACAATGCATGACAACAGCCCTGAAGTCAGAATTGCTGATGTCATGATGGCAGAAGAGGACGGACTGTATTTTATTACTGCCAGAGGTAAACCGTATTACAAACAGCTAAAGGAACATAACAGGATAGCCGTATGCGCAATGGATAAAAACTATGTGACTGTGCGTATAACCGGCAATATACAATTTTGTGATGACGAAAAAGTCATTGACAAGATATTTAAGAATAATCCAATCCTGGAAACACTATATCCCGGCGATAAGAAAGATATCCTTGAGGCGTTTCACCTTTATCGGGGGAAAGGGGAAATATTCGATCTCTCAACCGAGCCTCCAAAACGGGAACGCTTTGCGTTTGGAGACGAGACAGTCAACCCTCCGGGGTTTGTTATAAATAATAAGTGTACTGCCTGCGGGACCTGCCTTGACGCCTGCCCGGTCAGTGTCATTTCTGAAGGAGATTTATATTCCATTGATGGCAGCCACTGCCTGGAATGCGGCCGATGTGCCGAGGTCTGTCCTGAAGATGCGATTAACCCTGCCACGGGCATGTAATGGTAATTGCTCTCAAGAAATCATGGGTCCTGCCTGTTCTGTTGTTAAGCTCAGTATTAATCATCTCAGGTTGTACTGCATTAAAAACAGTTTTATATTCCTTCAAATCCACTGATCATTTTATTGAGCACTCTTCAGACTCACGGGTGTTTTATGAATCCGGTGCAGAAGTATTTGCAGCTCAAGTGGTTTCAGAGCTTCCTGGAGCGGTCAGGAAGGTGGAACAAGGTCACTTTAATACTTTTCAAGAGCACATTATCATCTATGTCTGCGAGAGCCATGAGAGCTATAAGACATTAACAGGGCGAAAAGCAAAGGCAATCATGCACCGAAAGAAAATATTTCTTTCCCCGGCAATCCTGGAACAACCTGAAACAATGCCTCTGTATCTGGCGCATGAACTCTCTCACCTCATGATGATACAAAAAACAGGGGGATATAGGTACATAAAAATACCTTCCTGGTTTCATGAAGGTCTGGCCGCGTTCATATCAGGAGGAGGCGGTGCTCATAATGTCACTGATGAAGAGGCGGTCAACTCCATTATTAATGAAAAACACTTTCTTCCCCATGAGAGCGCCGGGATAAGAGACCTGGTCTCGCCAAGATATGCAAGCTACTGGAAGCTTGATCATCACATGTTCTACCGCCAGGGCATGGTGTTTGTACAATATTTAATAAATTTCAATGAAAAGAGCTTTAAAACGTTTCTGCTTAACATTCAAAACGGAAATGACTTCTCTGAATCATTCCATACAACCTTTGGCATGACTACTATGGAGATGTGGGATGAATTTGTCAAAAATATATAACCAACAGCAACTATAGTAATTATACCCCTGCAATCAACATTCAACAATCATATTTCCATTGTAATACAAGCCATTGCGTGTTAATATGAAAGATAGCTTTTTAAGTTTTTGCGTTTATATTTGTGCACCTGAGGGGGGTGTATATGAGCTGTTCCAGCATAAAATACAAATATTTCATGACTTTCAAAAAACAAAATTCAATATTTCTCTATCTACTGTTATGTCTGATTGCCATCTCCGGGCTCAGTTGTGGTTCGGGAGGCGGCGGATTGCCCGGAAGTAATTTTGACAGCAGCAACGGTCCACTCTCTTATACAGGCATTACATCTCAGGCAATAATAACTGAACAAAACGCTGCTCAAATCGCCTACATGGCATTGGAAGGAGAATCAAGCTCATTTCCCAATTCTGCGACCGACAAGTCAGACGATCGCAATAGATCATCTATAGTTCCAGATTCTAATATTTTGAAAGACACATTAAACAGGTCGATGAGTAACTTCTCTTCAAAATCTTTAAAGAGTAATATTAGTAATGCGGTTGAATCTTTTGATGATTCAGAGACTGGTGATTGTGGAGGCAAAGTATCAAGAACTCTATATGTTGATACTGAAACAGGAGAGTTTAGCGGAACTCAGACTTACAGCAACTATTGCAGTGGTGGTCAAACCATGTCTGGAACTGCATACCTATCAGGACAGTTAAGTATTTACAGTGGCTCTATAATTACCATGAAAATGTCATTCAGCGAGCTCATATTTATATATGAAGGGAAATCATTCATAATGCAGGGGGACTTCACTTATGAACCACTCTATTCAAATAATATGTCCTTAACAATGGACTATCTTGTAAAATGCACCTGTGATGATAAAACGTATAAATATAATGCTGTTCAAATACATTACGAAGAACGTTCAACATCTATAACAAGCGATATAAGTGGTAGATTTTATGAGCCAGATCATGGATATGTTGAACTTGAAACGTTTGTCCCTTTTCGAAAAAATTATGGTGACAGGTGGTCATCCGAAGGAGAACTATTAATTAAAGGATCTAATGGTACAAGTGCAAAACTCTTGGTGTTATCGTCTCAAGAGTATGCAATTCTGGTAGATTCTGATGGTGACAGCGTGTTCGATTGGTCCAGGATATTTAATTGGGATGAAGAACCAAATGTTAGCAATGGTAAGATAGATAAATCATCTCCAACTCCTCCTACAGAAGCAAATATATTATCCATATCTGATACAGAAATGAGCTTATCATGGTCTGAATCGAGTGACAACCTATGGATCGTAGGATATCATATTTATAAAAATGGAATATTTCTAACCTCAACCTCTGAAACCATTATAACCATTGAGAACCTGGAACCGGTTACTCAGTATTGTTTTGCTATATCTTCATATGATATTGAAGGTAATGAATCATAACTAAGTAAAGAGGTGTGCTATGTAACTGAAAGATCAATCCCTTTTTTTTCAGATTACCAGCGAGAGGTAGATTTCTCGGAAAATAGAAACGTCGAGTTTGCTGACTTGGATGGTGATAGCGATCTTGATGTTTTTATTGTGAGCACTTACGGATCAGATGAGGTATGGCTTAACTCTGAAGATGGCTTTCTTAATAACATCCAAAACATAATTAGTGGGACATCTTATAATTTAGTTCTAGGTGATGTTGATTTAGATGGTGATATAGATGCTTTTATTGCAGGAGTTTCTAAGAATCCTGTTTGGTTAAATGATGGCAATGGTAATTTTTCAAATAGCAACCAACAATTAGAAAATGGTCACGACGCAGCTCTGGGTGATTTAGATGGAGATGGAGACCTCGACGCCATTCTCGCAAGCAGTCGGCCAGATACAGTTTTATTTAATGACGGGACAGCTATATTTTCTCAAAGTAGTCAGAATCTTGAAGACTCTCTCCGTAGAGGTGTGGCCGTTGGAGACTTAGATAGTGATGGAGACCTTGATGCTTTTTTTGTCGGTATGAATACTCCGGGATCAGTTTGGTTTAACGATGGCAATGGTTTTTTTTCTGACAGCGGACAGGCCATAGGATCATCAGATGAATTCGATTATAGTGTAGCTCTCGGAGACTTAGACAGCGACGGAGATCTAGATGCTATTATAGCTGGAACAAACGAAGTATGGTTTAATGATGGTAATGGTGTATTTTCAGAAAAAGGACAGGATTTTGGTACTGATGGTGAAAATGTTGTTTTAGGAGACCTTAATCTTGACGGCTTCCTTGATGCAATTATTACAAGTAGAACATCAGGTAATTCAATCTTTATTAATAATGGTGATGGTAGTTTTGCGGACATTTACAGAACAGTTGGATCTTCAAACTCTGCTGCATTGGGAGATATCGATGGAGATGGTGATCTTGATTTAATATTAGTACGATCAGGGTACGGGAAGATTATATTGCTAAATACTATTCTCTGAATCATTTTATTCTTTAAAGTCAAAATAATATTTATTATACATTGCATTTTATCCCGCTAGTATCATTTCCCCTCCCCCAAATGTTAGAATGAACGCAGCATCATTTACACCACCCCTGTTAAATGAATCCACTGAAAGGAATTAATTAAATACATGGCATCATTTGAAGATTTGGGTCTTTCTGAACAGACCCTTAAAGTTATTAAGAAGAAGGGTTTTGAAGAACCCACGCCTATACAGGAAAAAACGATCCCCGCAATCCTGACCGGAGATAAGGACATTGTCGGCCAGGCGCAGACCGGGACGGGCAAGACTGCTGCATTCGGCCTTCCAATCATTGAACTCTTACCCGACATATCCAGATCAGTGCAGGCACTGGTCCTCACTCCGACAAGGGAACTGGCTATACAGGTGGCTGAAGAGATCAATTCATTAAAGGGTAAAAGGAAGCTGAATATTATTCCGATATACGGCGGGCAGTCGATGGAGCTGCAGCTGAGAAGCCTGAAAAAGGGGGTGGACATCGTCGTGGGCACACCGGGCAGGATAATTGACCACCTCAAGCGCAAGACTCTCAAACTGAACAGAATATCCTTTATGGTCCTTGATGAAGCAGATGAAATGCTGAATATGGGATTTCTGGATGATGTACGGGAGATCATGGACACTACTCCTGAAGAAAAGCGTACCATGTTATTCTCTGCCACCATGCCCAAAGAAATCCTGCAGATCGCCAAAAAGTATATGCGCGAATATGATGTGATTAAAACCAAGGGACAGCTAACGGTCAAGCAGACCGACCAGATATATTTTGAAGTATCTGCCTCTGACAGGTTTGAGGCACTTTGCAGAATTATTGATATGGAAGAGGAGTTTTATGGACTCGTCTTCTGCAGGACAAAGGTTGATGTTGACCAGGTGGGGACCCGTCTCATCGAGCGGGGGTATGATGCAGATGCGCTTCACGGAGACATGTCTCAGAGTCATAGAGAAAGAATCCTTGGCAAGTTTAAAAAAGGTCTGCTTAATGTACTGGTGGCAACAGACGTGGCCGCGAGAGGCATAGATGTTCATGACCTTACTCATGTCATTAACTTTGCCCTTCCCCAGGACCCGGAGTCATACGTCCACAGAATCGGCCGTACAGGACGTGCAGGGAAAGAAGGAATCGCAATTACATTTATTACGCCTTCAGAGTACAGGAAGCTGCAATTTATTCAGCGCCACGCAAAGACAGACATTCGTAAAGCTAAAATCCCGAAAGTCAAAGATGTTATCAAGGCAAAAAAACGCAGGATCAGGGCTGACCTGAAGGAGATTGCATCTTCTGAGCTTGAACATGAATATATCAACATGTCCAGAGATCTGCTTGATACATATGAACCTGAGGAAATAGTGGCCGCTCTTCTTCAGTATTCATTCCAGGATATGCTTGATGAAAAGAGCTATACCGAAATAGCTGATGCCGTTGTGGATAATAAGGGCAAGACACGGCTCTTTGTAACGCAGGGTAAAAAGGACGGCCTGACCAGGAAAAAACTTGAGGATTTTATCAGGGACAAAAGCGGCATTGCCAGCAGCAGAATCAGGGACATCCATATCCTTGATAAATTTTCCTTTGTCACCCTCCCCTTTAATGAAGCTGAAACTCTTCTGTCCCATTTCAAGAAAAAGAAAAAAGGCTCAGGCCCGTTTA
>CAMYJJ010000143.1 GCA_947258735.1 Thermodesulfovibrionia bacterium
AGAATGAAGGGGTTTGCCCCTGTCATGGTGGAAAAAAAACTGACTGCTGATATTGACGGCCTTAAGCTGAAGGGCAAGATAGACAGAATAGATCAAAAGACAAGTCAGGAGTCAGATATTATGGGTAAGGAGTTAAGAGTTAAAAGTCAGGGAAAGAAAATTCTGAACTCTGATCTCATAACTCCAAACTCTGTTATTCTGCTTGATTACAAAACAGGAAATGTAGACAGCGACAGTCTTCAAATGCCCTTATATGCCCTTATGTGGAAGCAAACATCGACTGATCCGGTGGAGAAGGTCGGATATTATTCATTGAAAGACGGCAGGATCACCTGGTATCCGAAAAAAGGCAGCATGGAATCCTATATGAATGAAAAGCTGGTCACAGCGCAGGAGCTTGTCCGGAAAATGAGAAAAGGATACTTTCCACCGGAACCTTATAAGGATGCAGAATGCAGATATTGCAGCCACAGTCCGTTATGTGAACGATGAAGGACAGTGGTGCAATAATTGCTTAACAATGGATCAACGATAGCTCAACAATAGTTTTACAACCGTTGAGCAACGTTAAACAATGTTGAGCTATCGTTGAACAATGTAAATATGGCTAATTTTTTAGACACAACAAAGAGCGTGATGATCTCTGCACCTGCAGGATCGGGCAAGACCCAGAAACTTGCCGGCAGATATATAGCACTTCTGCAGTCAGGTGTGGATGTGGAGAGGATTCTTGCTGTTACGTTTACTGACAAGGCTGCTGCAGAGATGAAGCAGCGGATCCTCACTATCCTTGGCAGCGAGGATGAAGAACTGTTTCGCAGGATCCTCCACAGGATGCCGCTTATGAGAATATTGACCATCCATTCCTTCTGCGGCACCCTGCTGCGCAGGTTTTCATTCGAGGCATCGATTGATCCAAACTACAAGGTCGAAAACGCAATAGATTCATCCATGAACTGGGAAGAAACGCTGTACCAGGTCCTTATGGACGCGGGAAAGGGCTTGATGGGACACGAGCTGCTCTTTGAGACACTCAGCGAAAAAGGCTTCAGAGGGCTTGATTATCTGCGTAGTGCTGTAGACTACCTTTACCATAAAAACCCCTTTTCTCTTGATGCTGAAATATCTCCTTACACCGAAGGACTTTCTGATGACGTTGTGCAGGAACTTTCAAACTGGTCCGGCGCAGCTGATGTTATTGAAGGGTATACAGATTATTTCCGGGAAGACAGCCTGCCCGACAATGCTTCCATTGAGCGGTGTTTCCTGACTGATAAAAAAACACCCCGCAAAAGGGCGCCGGCCGCGCTGAAGCATATCCCTGCCTTTCAGGACTGGGCATCCGGCATGTATCTGTTGTGGAAGGAGAGAAAAAAAACGTCACATGTTCTAAGAACAGAAAGGATCAGGGAGATCTTCAGTTCATGTATACATACATATGGGAGCAAAAAAAAGAATCAGGGGATTCTGGATTTCAGCGATCTCGAATACCTTGCGTTTAAGATGCTTACAGAGAACCCTGAATGGGCAAACATCCTCTATGCATTTGACGAAAAGACAGACCATATTCTTGTAGACGAGTTCCAGGATACAAATTCCTTTCAGTGGCAGATTATCAACAGCCTCACAGAGGAGTGGCGTGCCGGAATGGGCGCAAAGAGAGACGAGGGCATCAAACCGACCGTCTTTTTTGTAGGTGATGATAAGCAGTCCATTTATTATTTCAGGGGGGCCAATGTTGAGATCTTCTCCGATGCCCGTGATAAGATGGCCAGGTGGCTTGGAAATGAATTTCTTTATGAAGAGGTCCGGGAAAACTACAGGAGCCGTCCTGCGATCATTGATTTTACAAACCATATCTTTTTAAGGATCATGCGGGCCGGGCCGGACAGTCCCCCGTGGATAACCCGCTATGGTGAATTTCACGCCTGCAGACAAGGGGACACAGGTCTTGTGGAGTTAATACTGCTTGACCATGATGTGGATAACACATCAGAAGCAAAAGAGCAGGAAGCTGATCTCCTGGCCCGTCGCATACAGGCAATGGTCAGCAGTTTTCATATAACAGGAAGAGGAGACCCGCAGAAAAGGCCCTGTACGTATGAAGACATGTCCATTCTCCTGAGAAAGAGGACCCATCTCAGGGCTTATGAAGATGCATTGAGAAACCATGACATACCCTTTGTTGCGGTAAAAGGGATTGGGTTTTATCAGGAACCTGAAGTGGCCATGCTTAGGGCACTGGTGTATTTCCTTTCCAACCCCAATGATGATTACAGTCTTTATGTGTTGCTGAAAAGTCCCCTGTTCAGGTTCGATGACAATATGGTCATGGAAATAATACACAACGGGAATGGAGGTCTGTTTAAAAAAATGCAGAAGGCTTGTGCACAGGGTAAGGGATTGATACTGCAGACCTGTACACTCCTTGACAAGTGGCTTTCAGATCTCGACCTGATATCAGCTGCCGAACTTATTGAAAATGTGCTCATCCAGACAGGGGCATGGAAACATTATCATGAGCCGCAGCGAAGGGCAAACATTAAAAAATTAATTCGCATCATAGAAGACCTTGAGGCACAGGGAAAGACCATAATTAAAATACGGGATTATCTTGAAAGGACTATAAACAGGAGTGACGAACCCAAGGCGAATGTAAATACCGAAGGCATGGATGCAGTCAAAATTATGACTATACATGCATCCAAGGGCCTGGAGTTCCCCATTGTTTTTGTGCCCGGACTTGAAGAACCCTTCTCTCGTGCAGCAGGTGAAAACCTGATGTATGAACATGACGGCAGGTTCTTTTTCAAGTCTGAACCGGAACCTTCCATTCGCAAAGAGGATAACGACTTTCTTCTCCATCTTGCTAAAGAGGAAGAAGAGCAGAAGAGGCTCTTCTATGTCGCTGTAACGCGCGCGGAAGAGGCACTTGTTCTTTCAGGAAAATTCGAGTGCAGGAAAAACAGTTTTATGGGCATGCTTAACCCCGCTCTCCGGATTGAACCACAGCAGGACCATTATAGTACGGATGCTCAGATCCCGGGGTTTTCCATTTTAGCTGAACAGGAAATCAAATCATTACCGAAATTTGCTAAAAAAAGGCCTGTCCATACCAGGGCTATGAAACGTATTCAGGTCGTGCCATTACCTGTTAAAAAACAGGCCCCATGGAAAGGGGTAACAGCATCAGCGGACATCAGAAGGAGGCATGGAAAGGAGTGGCTGGTCCTGGGAGATATCATGCATCGCATTTTTGAAGGAATATCAAAGGGTGCATTGAATGATGAAAATGTACATGATAAAACTGAAAGAATGCTGGCCTCTCAGGGCCTTACAGGTAAGGATAAGGCAAACAGCCTTGCCTTCATACAGCAGCAGATTTCCCTGCTTCAGGATAAAGGGATCTGGCAGGACATTATCATGCCGCGAGAAGGTGCATATACTGAATTGCCATTTATATTAAAAGAAGCAGAGGATGTCTATTCCGGCAGGATTGACCGTGTGATCAGGGCCGGCAGCAGATATAATATTTATGATTACAAGACCTTTCCTGTGATAGAAAATGATGTCCCCTATTATCTGAAAGGGTATGCATTTCAGCTCGGTATATATAAAAAGGCGGTAATAAACCTGTTCAATACAAGTGATGTAAGCACATTCATTATATTTACCCATACAGGGGAGATACAAAAAGTATGAAAACAATGTTCAAAGGCACAGAGGCACAGAGGCACAGAGAAAGAAATTATCCATCCTCTATGTGCCTTTGTCCCTTTGCCCCTTTGTGCCTTATTTTTTAATCATGAAACGGCCATTCGGACAGAATTTTCTTTTTGATAAAAATATCCTCAATAAAATTGTCACCTGCAGTGGTGTGACCGGAAAGGATACGGTGGTTGAAATAGGTCCCGGCCTTGGCACCCTTACAAAGGTGCTTGCCCGGAAATCAAAAAAAGTAATCGCCATAGAGTTTGATAAAAAATTGATAGGCCAGCTCACGGAAAATGTATCTGACCTGAAGAATGTGGAAATCGTCAATATGGATGCATTGAAATTTCCGTATGAAAATATCAGAGGAACATTCAGTGTTGTTGCCAATATCCCTTATAACATCACCACTCCTCTTATATTCAACCTGCTTGATTATAAATCAAAGTTGACCAGCATGACCCTTTTAATGCAAAAGGAAGTGGCCAAAAGGATTGTTGCAAAATCAGGCAGCAAGGAATACGGGGTCCTTTCCCTTGCCACCCAGCTGTACACAAAGCCTTCTTTAAAATTCATCGTCTCTAAAAAGGCCTTTTCACCGCCGCCAAAGGTAGACTCTGCGGTTGTGCATTTCAAGGTCTCAGCAAAGCCAACCCTGCCGGTTAAAGATGCAGAGCTGTTTCTGGACATTGTTAAGACCGCATTTGGCCAGAGGAGAAAAACCATAAAAAATAGTTTAAAATCATTTGATGGACTGACAGAGGCTTTAGACATGATTTCCACTGATCCTTCAAGCAGGCCCGAGCAGCTGAGCATGCAGGAGTTTATTCATATCACAAACGCCCTCCATAGGTGAGGATAGAATGAGCAATTTTAGCCTTTAGCAGTTATCTGAAAGCTGAAAATAAGGGATCTGTCCCTGTCTTTACTTAATGAAACAACAGAGTGATTACGACATTTTAGTTATAGGCGCCGGACATGCCGGTTGCGAAGCAGCCCTCGCAGCAGCTCGCATGGGCTTCAGCACCGCTATTTTTACCATCAACCTTGAGAACATCGGCCAGATGTCATGCAATCCGGCAATCGGAGGCCTTGCTAAAAGTCATCTTGTAAAGGAGATTGATGCGCTTGGCGGTGAGATGGCCAAAGTCACGGATAAAGCCGGCATTCAGTTCAAGGTCCTGAACAAGAGCAAGGGGCCTGCCGTCTGGGCAACAAGGGCACAGGCAGACCGGGCACTTTACAGAAGATATATGAGAACGTCCCTTGAGCAGCAGAAGGGACTGGACATAAAACAGGAGAATATCGAAGAGATTTTAATCAGGGACGGCAAGGTCAATGGCCTCAGATCATCTAAAGGTTCTTACAGGGCAAAGGCTGTAATAATTGCAACGGGCACTTTTTTAAACGGTCTTATACATATCGGCCTTACAAACTATCCTGCCGGCAGGGTCAATGAACCTCCCTCGCTGGAACTTCCAAAGAGCCTGGCTAGTCTTGGTTTTAAGATCGGGAGACTGAAGACAGGGACACCTCCGAGAATAGATGCTGAGAGCATAGATTTTTCCCAGATGGAAATACATGCCGGAGATGATCCGCCGCCGGCCATGTCACTCTTCACAAAAGAGATAACAAATCTCCAGCTGCCATGCTATATGACATATACAAATAAAGAGACACATAAGATAATAAAGTCCAGCCTGAAATACTCTCCGCTATACAGCGGCGTCATAACCGGCATAGGTCCGCGTTACTGTCCATCCATAGAGGACAAGGTGGTCAGGTTTAAAGACAAGGAACGACACCAGGTGATGCTTGAGCCTGAAGGGCTGGATACAGATGAGTATTATGCAAACGGCATTTCGACCAGCCTGCCCGAAGAAGCCCAGATCGCACTTGTAAACAGCATCAAGGGACTGGAAAAGGCAAAATTAAACAAACCTGGTTATGCAATCGAATATGACTTCGTCCCTCCAACCCAGCTTAAACCAACGCTGGAAACCAAGCTGATAGACGGACTGTATCTTGCAGGCCAGATAAACGGCACATCAGGATATGAAGAGGCAGCTGCACAGGGATTAATGGCGGGTATCAATGCTGCCCTGAAATTACACAAAAAAGCCCCCTTTATTCTCGGAAGAGCAGAGGCATATATAGGGGTTTTAATTGATGATCTTGTAACTAAAGGGACAAATGAGCCTTACCGGATGTTCACATCGCGCGCAGAATACAGATTGCTTTTGAGACAGGACAATGCAGATATCCGGTTAATGGAAAAAGGTTACAGATTGGGACTTATTAACAAAAAACAGTTTGATGCGTTCAGCAGTAAAATGTCACATGTGGAAAATGAGCTGAAGAGAATCCGGACAATACGGCTCAAACCGGACAAGGCCAATCCTCTGCTGAAACAGCTTGGGACATCTCTTATAAAAGAATCATCTTCCATTTATCAGCTTCTTAAAAGACCGGAGGTAACATACCGTGACATTCTCGGCGCAGAAAAAAACACTGACAGTCTTGCTGATGATGTAATCAGCCAGGTTGAAATTCAGACTAAATATAAGGGGTATATAAAGCGGCAGGCAGAGCTCGCAGAGAAGTTTAAAAAAATCGAGGCAAAGCTCATCCCTGACGGGTTTGATTACAGAAGTATTAACGGCCTGTCATCAGAGATCATAGAAAAACTTGAAGAGGTAAAGCCCCTTAACCTTGGACAGGCCGGCAGAATCCCGGGAGTCACCCCTGCAGCGATTGCCCTTCTTATGGTTGCTGTGAAAAAATGAACTGCTCTGCAGCAGGCAGGCTGTCCGACAATTCGACAATCGGCTTCTGTGTCATTCTGAATTCATTTCAGAATCTCTTAGTTTCAATGTGTTGCATAAAGCTGAGATCCTGAAACAAGTTCAGGATGACAATTGCGATACACTCTGTTCGCGGGAATGACGGACGTTGCAAGCCACGGGGTATTAAACCCAAAGATAAAATAAAGTAAAAGATAAATCTCATTGGCACATCACAACAACAGCGTTGATTTAACAACCGGAAGTTTATGGGACAACATCTGGCACATGACATGGCCCATGGTCCTGGTCATGTTTTTCAACTTTCTGGTCGGTATCGCTGACATTTATGTTGCAGGCTTTATCGGTCCTGAAATTCAGGCCATTGTGGGATTTGTGGGTGAGCTCTATTTTTTCATCATTATTGTTGCAAATGCGATCAGTATCGGAACAATTGCCATTGTCTCAAGAGCTGTCGGGGCCGGTAAATTCAGGGACGCCCTGTCAGCTGCTAAACAGTCCCTGCTCTTTGGTATTGCATGCGCCATAGTACTTACCCTTGCAGGGCTTTTATTGAAAAACCATATTATTGATATCGCAGGTTTTTCCGGCAGTACAAGACAGGTGGCACTGGATTTCTTTGTGATCTTTGTATTTGCCCTTGCTCCCAATTATATTGTCATTATATCTAATGCAATTTTTCGGGCAGGCGGGGAGGTCAGGCTTACGCTCATCGCAATGTTCATTGTCAGTGTGATAAATATCGCGCTGAACTTCTTATTTGTCTTTGGCCTTTATTCCTTTGAAGGATTCGGATACAGGGGCATTGCCCTTGCGACAGCTGCTGCCATGTCTATTGGCATGCTGATCTGCTATTACCTGTTCAGGCAGAGCAGGTGGCATAATATATTTTCAGGTTCATGGAAAATCACCTCTGACCTGGTCAGACGAATAATTTCCATAAGCTGGCCTGCAGCCCTGATTTATATATCATGGAACTCAGGGAACATTATCCTATACAATAT
>CAMYJJ010000144.1 GCA_947258735.1 Thermodesulfovibrionia bacterium
CTTGTTCATTCATCAGTGACTGATGTGTCTTTATAACTCTGCTGTTTATATATTTATTTTCTTTATTCATTTGTGTCCATTATTTCGGAATAAATTGATATATCGATCCAACCTGTGCCTCTGATTGTGCCAATCCGGTGCCTGATGAATTAATCCTGTAGAATATCTTAAAGCCGGTGGCACCTCCGTATCCAAGACCTTCATATCCGGCAGCAAATTCAATGGCACTGTTGCCCCACTTGTTATACATCTTGTCAATGTCTACCTGCACATCATTATCGTCAACAGAATAAGAAACATCCGGGTTTGTCGCATCATCACAGTCAAAAAACGTTGTCCTCAGCTCGTCTTCGAGGTTTGCATCACTGATGATATCTGCAAAACCTTTTGTGTCACTTTCATTTAATATCTGGTTGATTATTCTGGTACTTGACACAATACCGCCATCAGCCTTGGTAAGATTTCTTTCCCTGAGCCTCGTGTTTCCGGACAGCATATTCTCCACTGTGCTGGTATTGACTGCAGAGAGACCAATAACGGTCAGCACGAGAAGCAGAAGCAGGGACGTGACCAGTACATATCCATTGTCATTATTTTTATACATTAGCACCTCATTTGTTTCTCAATGTAACTACAGTCCGCCACCATCTTCGTCTGTAATCATCATCTGTTGAAGCAAGAGTTCGATTTTCTATGGTCGAGGGTGGGTTACCTAATCCCTCATAACTGGTGTCCGGCCTGTCTGATCGGGCAAGAAAATTAATACGAAATGCCATAATGGTTGAAAAGTCAGCAATATCATCTGCATCTATGTAGAAATCATCGCTGTCAAAGTCCCCGTCAACATTCCGATCATCCATCAGTCCGTCGTTATTCACGTCTACTGCATACGCTATCTGAAGGTCTTCTATATTCTCAGCTATGGCATGATTGTCCGATGTGTCAGGAGCGGTACAATTGTCCGGGTCCGCATTCCTGCGAATTCTGCGCAGGGTCATGTTGCTGTCCACACAGAAGGTTGTGTCTTCAATTAGATAAACAGGTCTGCCGGTGACACAGTCACTACCACCGCCGGCGCTGCAGGAACTGCTCCCGTCTGAGTCTAATAATGGAAAGTCCTGCGTTAATTCCCTGTCAAGCTCGATGTCGTCTGATTCACAAATACCATCTGCTCCCAAAGTGCAGTCTGCTACCTGTACTGTTTCGATGCCATCAATGCTCAGATATTTTTTATCTGAATCATTCGGTCCGTCCGTACCGTTGTAAACGATGCGGACTTTTGTGGAACCTGCCTCTACAACCGCTGGACAGGTTATCTTGGAAGAACCAGAACCAGCAGGCCAGAGTGTGCCGATCAACCTGAAACCACCCACAACAGTAATCGCATCAGGTTCACTGTCGTTATCAACCGGAGTAATAACCGTGGTATAGCCATTTACAGGCTCCTCATTTAAATCTACGGAAATACCGAATCCCGCGCTCCTTATCTCAGCTGACATCAGATCGTTTGCGATTTTTGATTGTGTATTGGTTTCCGAGACACTCTCCTGCATAATAGAAGAGCGGCTCTGTACTATATAGGTTGCAGACGTGGCAGCGATAAGTACCAGACCGATTGTTACTGCGATCATTACTTCAACAAGCGTATACCCTTTGTTGTCTGAATAATTAAGCATTTTCATTCCACCTTAATGAATCCATGGTTACGGACCTGACAGAGCCGTTTTTATCAGTCCAGCATGTGCGCACACGTATGGCTGAGGATTCCACGGCAACAGTAGTATCGGGATCGGCTGAGCACTTAGCGGAAAGATTTGCGTCACATGTTAGGTCATCATCTGTCAGGGATAGAGCAACACAGTCTGGTTCAACCCACCATATCATGGTAAAATCAACTCCTCCCGATATGGTTGCTTCGGTGAGCGGAACCGGCTCAGTGTTATTTCCGGAAGCTAATTCTGCATATGGAGTTGCCTGAAGCTGTTCGATGAACTCCTGATCAAGACTTGTGGCTATCCTCATTTCCCTGCTTGAGGCATTACCGCTGACCGCATAAAATTGCATTGACATAACTCCCAGTATGCCCACAAGCAATATCACCATGGCTATCATGATCTCTATTAATGTAAATCCTTTTTGTGTTCTCATCTTAATTCCGTCCATCTGCAGTATCTCCTTGGCGCTTCGTCACACTGATCGACAAGATCAACGTCGGTTTTTTCATTGTCACCATCCCATTTCAGGAGATCGACCTTTCCGGCAAAATTGCTGACTCTGACCATATAGGTAAAACCACGTTTTGGTTCAGTAATAAATGCTGCGCCTGTAAATTGTACTGATCCCTCACTTTCAAACACCTGACGGACCGGATCAGCTGTATTTCCAAAAGCAACTGTTGATGCGGATATATCACTATCACAGACAGGGCATGGCTCAGTATAATGCGGTCCTTCTTTTGCACTGCTTCCAAATATGATGCCATCCCCGCATTCCTCAAGATCATATGTCCTTACCGGACCCGCTCCATATCCGTCATCTTTATGGGTGAGTTTATTATCACTATTGCCATCAAATCCGATTGAATAGCTGTTGGCTCCAGCTTCATTGAACGTTATCAGATAGTCCCTGTTTTCCTTGATTGCCATTGAACCGGCATACCTCATATTGAGGACGAGATCCTTTGCAGCACAACGCACCTTGTTGTTAGCTATGAATCTGCCGTATTGAGGGACACCGATACTTGCCAGGATGCCGATGATAGCAACCGTAATGAGTAGTTCAATAAGTGTTACGCCGTTATTGTTTTTTATTTTTTTCATGCTGATCATTTCGTGTTAGTTGAATTGCAATTTCCATGCTCAAATTAAAAAGTCCATTTATTAAATGAGTTAGCGGTTTCATTTGCATGCTCCTATGTAAGTCATTCCCCAATCATATGTAATCAGTTACACATTTAAACCCATTCATAATTCTCATTAAAATCAAACTATATCAATGTAATCGGATGCAGCGTCTCGAATCTTTAGTCCCTTTCCATGTATAATGCGTAAGAAATGGAGACGGCAATGAACAAAGAGATAGCACGGGACATAATAGCAAAGGCATTAAAACGGAATTGTGATAAAGCTGAGGTCTATATAAAAAGCTCCAAAGGCATAACTGTTGAAGCAAAAGAGGGAAAGGTAGAGGCATTGGAAGCATCCCGGGGCTTTAACATGGCCCTGAGAGTCATAAGAAAGAATAAAATGGGGTTTTCATTTACGACCCGTAAGGACGATATTGAGAGTCTGGTGGATGAAGCAGTTCAGGGGGCTGACTGGAACAGTGAGGATGCATATGCAGACATTCCTGAACCCTCTCCTGCATCTGACGTGAAGATCTACGACCCGCATATAGATGATATAAAGGATGATGAGGTAATCAGGGATGCCATATATCTGGAAGAGAAAGCACTTACCTATGACAATCGTATAGAAAAGGTAAGAAAGGCCGAGGCAGATGCCGGAGTGGGCTCAACACTCATTATGAGTTCTCGGGGAGTCAATGTGGAATTTAAGAGCAGTTATTATTCCAGCATGGTCACGGTACTGGCAAAAGATGGAAGCGGTGACAACCAGATGGGATGGGAGCATGACATGAGCAGGAGAAAAAAAGACATTGACCTGGAGGCAGTGGGGCAGGGCGCTGCAAAAAGGGCGCTTGAGCTGCTCGGTTCCAGAAAAATGGATACGGTTAAAGTCCCTGTGATACTCAGCCCTTCAGTAGCAATCAGTTTTCTCGGCATTTTGAGTGCTTCTTTATCTGCAGATGCAGTACAGAAACAGCGCTCATTTCTTGCCGGGAAAATGGACCAGGCAATCGTCAGTGATATTATTAATATAGTAGATGACGGCACAATTCCCTGGAAAACAGGGACAAAACCCGTAGATGACGAAGGAGTGAATTGCAGAAAGAAAACCCTGATATCAGGGGGTGTTTTGCATGGCTATATGTATAACCACTATGCTGCTGCCAAGGATGGGGTCACATCAACAGGGAACGCATCAAGGGCAAACCCGAGATCAATGCCGGGGATCGGTGTGGCCAACTTTTATATAAACAGTCAGGGGAACTGGTCCGGCGATGACCTTGTCAGGTCTTTACCCAAAGGGGTGAAGATTCTCTCGGCAATGGGTGTTCATACCGCAAACCCTGTGTCCGGAGATTTTTCAGTCGGGATATCAGGACAGTGGATCGAAAACGGGGAAATACAATACCCTGTAAAAGAAGCTGTCATTTCAGGAAATATTCTTGAACTGTTCAGAAAAGTTGAGGAGGCCGGGAACGATCTCAGGTTTTACGGCAATATGGGTTCCCCCAGTCTGCTCATCGGGGACATGGATATCAGTGCATAAATAAGGAACACTACATACGGGCGTCTATATAAGTGTGAATATATATTGAAAGACATTTCCTGACTGATTCCTGATAATGTCAAATTTCAAAGCCCCAGTTTCAAATGAAGTTCCAATGAGATAATGACAAAGCAACTGCAAAACAATTCAAGAAGAACTCAAGCTCCCTTTCATATCAGGAATTACTCTGATCACCTGTTTTTTGAAAAGCTCTATTTTGGAATTTGGATTTTATATTCATTTGGCATTTGATCTTTTCATTTGTCATTAATGCACAATTTCTAGTTCTTTGATTCGGAAAAATCAATCCCCCCCCAGCTCCGAATGTGATCACCTTTCAATACCTTGCTTTTGTTTATAAAGGGCTCGAACGGTATTTTATCATATGCTTTCAGATATGCATCATCCGGTGAGATCTTATTTGACTTTAACAGTTTCATAATCGCTTCATCCATAAGCTGCATGCCCTGACCTTTTGCTGACTGCATGACGGAACTGATCTGGTGAATCTTGTCCTCTCTGATTAGATTTGCTATGGCAGAGTTACAAAAAAGTATCTCAACGGCAGGAATGACTCCTGATCCGTCCACATTCTTCATCAGCTGCTGGCACAGCACCCCGCTTAACGTTCCTGAGAGCATTGTCCTGATTTGGGCCTGCTGTTTTGCCGGAAATGCATCAATGATTCGATGCACCGTTTTTGCTGCAGAGTTAGTATGCATGGTTGCAAAGACGAGGTGTCCTGTCTCTGCTGCAGTCATGGCAAGTTCTATGGTCTCCAGATCACGTATCTCGCCCACGAGAATTACATCGGGGTCTTCCCTCATCGCTGATTTCAGTGCGTTCGTAAATGATTTTGTGTTGTTTCCCAATTCCCGCTGATTGATAAGACATTTAATGTTATCATGGATGTACTCTATAGGGTCTTCAATTGTTATGATGTGCAGTTTTCTGTTCTGATTAATATGATTTATAAGAGCAGAAAGGGTAGTAGATTTCCCGCTTCCGGTAGGGCCGGTTACCAGAACGAGCCCGCGGCTTAAACCGGTAAGATTCAATATCTGGTCAGGCAGTCCAATAGATTTAAGCGGCGCTAACTCTGAGGGAATCAACCTGAATACGGCGCTTATCCCTTTTCTCTGATCAAAATAATTAACCCTGAAACGGCCACATCCAGGGAGTTCAAATGCAAAATCCAGTTCTTTCTCCTCTTTATATCTGTTTTTCTGGGACTCAGTCAGTATTTCAAAAAGAAGAACACTTAAATCATTATTCGTCAGTTCCTCATAGTCAGTACTCTCAAGAACACCGTACTTTCTTATTATTGGTTTTGATCCTGAGCACAGGTGAAGATCACTACCAGACATTTTTACTAAATAACCAAGTAATTCATTAAGTGTAAGCATATAAATTCCCTTTTTTCATGATATATATTCATATGTAAAAAGAATAGCGTTCTGATGAAAGCTTTGAAAATGATATATATCATCAAGCAGTTATATATATCGGAGATTTTGAGATTTACTTGAGACTGCAGAATAAGCGGGTTATACGTTTGAGTTCTTTTTATTTCTGGAGTTAAATATGGAATTCTTGAGGTTATTGGCTTCGTTTCCGAACCTTTTCAGTAATCTCTTTGCCCATATAAATTCTGTTGCCAGAATAGCGAGCCCTGCAACGATGGCGGCTATTCCCGGGCCAGGTGTTACCAGCATTATACCCCCCATCAGTAGTATCGTGAACCCTATAACGGTTTTTACAAGACGTTTTGCCTGTTTGACAGTTTTAACGGTAAAGGTATTTTTATCCTTCAACAAGACAACCTTATTCTGCTTCCTTTTTTATTTTTTTCATAAATGGTTCAAGCAGGTCTATGGGAACAGGAAAGATTGTTGTTGAGTTCTTTTCTGTGGCTACATCAGTCAGCGTCTGTAAATATCTTAGCTGGATAGCTGTTGGTTCCTTACCTAAGATCGTGGCTGCATCTGCCAGTTTTTGCGATGCCTGGAATTCACCTTCTGCATGAATGACCTTTGCCCGTCTTTCACGTTCAGCCTCGGCCTGCTTTGCAATGGCCCTCTGCATTTCAAGGGGTAAGTCAACATTTTTTACTTCAACAGTTGTGACTTTTATTCCCCAGGGTTCTGTCTGTTCATCAATGATCTTCTGGAGTTCAGCATTGAGTTCATCCCTTTTGGCCAGCAGGTCATCAAGGTGGCTCTGTCCAAGCACACTTCTTAATGTTGTCTGGGAGATCTGTGAAGTTGCATATTCATAATCAACCACATCGGTTATTGCCTTTGTAGGATCAACGACTCTGAAGTACACTACAGCATTGACCTTTACCGTTACATTGTCCTTTGTGATGATGTCCTGGGAAGGGACATCCATTGTGACCGTACGCAGGCTGACTTTGACAAGCTTATCAATAATGGGCCAGATAATGACCAGCCCCGGTCCCTTGACCGGTATCAAACGGCCGAGCCTGAATACAACTCCTCTTTCATATTCGCGCAGGACCTTGATGGCGCTTGACAGAAAAAAAACGATTGCCATAATGGCAAAAATAAATCCTGAAAATCCTATCTGGGGCATGATATATCTCCTTCTTAATAAGTTAATAGTTATTCGAGCTTCTTTATTGCATGAGGAAAAAAATATATATATTTCATAGCTAATATCTTATTACTTATAACATTTTATAATGTGCAATCAGGCATAAATTATTAACTATTAACTATTAACCAATAACAATTAACTGTTTTTATTTGAGAGGTTCAACCTTTAATGTAAGATTGTCAACTTCTAATACCACTACGGTATCTCCTGCTTTTACCGGCTCCTCGCTCCATGCGCTCCATATTTCACCGTGGACAAATGCCTGACCTTTCTCATGAATATCGGTCCTTGCTTCACCGGTAAGACCGACAAGACCTTCAGATCCGGTAACGGGCTTGCGTTTATAGGCCTTGACCACCAGATAC
>CAMYJJ010000145.1 GCA_947258735.1 Thermodesulfovibrionia bacterium
TTCATGGGTGTTCCTCCTTTTTTTGTTTGTTATTGGTCGTAACAAATTATTTTATAGGAGGTACGCCCTTTTTTTGTCGTTTTACAATTTCACACAATCGAGTTTACACTATCCTTATTATAATTCATTCACTAGCAGGTGTTATCGATGACCGCACAACCTCATTAATTTTGAACATTTGTCGGTAAAGTCAACATAATCATGCTTCCTCTCAAATCACCAATAAGCAGGTTAAGCCTTCATGTCTGACAGGGGCAGCATCCAATGATTACGTTTTTCAAATCGTCACTCAGAAAATGCTGATTCACATCCCCTTTAAGCATGTCTCACACTATCTTTTAATACCCATTGGAAAAGGGGCAAACCCCAATGTGTTCACAGTTTGTTCACGGCATGGGGGGTACCCTTAGAGGTAAATGCTTAATTAAAAGCACTTTTATTGGTGGAGGCGCCGGGAATCGAACCCGGGTCCGGAAGTACTACATCCAGGCGTCTACATGCTTATTCTGCCTTTTGGGTTCTCAGACCTGAAAACGCCGGCAAAAAGGCTTTTTCAGATCCCAGCCCTCTTAATCTCGCCTGAAGATCGAAGACAATCCCTTCAGACCAGCCTGCTAGTCGACGCTTGATTCCGGTTAACAGACATCGCCGGAGAAGCGCACAGCTTTATTAAGCTGCGAGTGCCAGTTCTGAGTTGGCGTTTGTGTTTGTGCTGCCTTTTTACGTGGTGACAGCGCCACGGCATGCAACCGGGACTTCGCAACCCCCGTCGAAGCCAGTCGCCCCCTTATGTCTATCTCTATATTCATTATAACATTAAATAAAAACCAATGTTCCAGTGTTCAAAAGTTCCAATGTTTCAATGTGGTACACTGCGATTGTAGTAGTATTAAGTTGTCATTCTGAATTTGATTCAGGATCTCCATCGACAGATAGGCTGTAAAATGAGATTCTGAAATAAATTCAGAATGACAACTGCAACAAAGCCTCCAGGTATGGAATGACATACGGAAACTTGAGTTTATACATAACCACTATTTGAAAGAAAAACCCGCTATAATACATGCATGATTCCTTTTAAGGACGATAATCCGACCAGGACTGTTCCGTATATTACCATTGCTTTCATTGTGATGAATGTCATCGTTTATTTTATACAGTTAACCTCTGTCGCCGATCCAAGAACTATTGTTTATTCCTTTGGCGCCATTCCCCATTTTCTTCTGACATTTTCATCAACCCAGCCGATCAGTCCCATGGGAACGGTCTTCACATCAATGTTCATGCATGGCGGGCTGCTCCATATCGGGACCAATATGCTTTTTTTATGGATTTTCGGAAATAACATTGAAGACCAGCTCGGTCATATCAAATTCATAATTTTTTATCTTCTCTGCGGAGTGCTGGCCGCGTACAGCCACGCATTATCAGGCCCCTCTTCCATGATCCCGATGATCGGTGCAAGCGGTGCTGTGTCAGGTGTACTGGGAGCGTATCTTTTGCTCTTTCCAAAGGCAAGGGTGCACACCCTTATATTTCTTGGCTTTTTCATCCAGGTTGTCAGGTTGCCGGCTGTATTTGTTATTGGTTTCTGGATAGTTATACAGTTTATTAACGGACTTGTCAGTAAAGGAGCTGCCAATAATGGAGGCGTTGCATGGTTCGCACATATCGGCGGTTTTATTGCAGGGATGGTCCTGATAAAACTTTTTATTAATAGAAACCGCAGAATTATCTATCCTCATTGAAAAATTCCGTAGCAAATCTGCAAAGTTTCAACAAAAATATCATTCCCATGGTATGTTGAACGCGAATCCAGAATCTTTCATAAGAGGCTGGATTCTCGATGCGAGTCTACGCGAGAGTCGCTCTTACCCGCTAAAGGATCGCTGGAATGACAATCAAAAAAGGATATAATTAACACCGAAGCAGAGCTTGATCGCATATTTTCCTAATTTTAAGCATTTCTATGAATATTAGAGATATACGACTATAATTGACTATATCTCTCGATAATCACCATTTTTTAGCTATTTATCCCCTTGTCTAAAAAAATCATTAAATTGTATCATTAGCACTCATGTCTTTAGAGTGCTAAGCAGTTTGAGACTGAGAGTGCTAATTTATTTGTAACAGGGAATATCCCCGAACAATAAAACCCACTAAATAATCACAATAAGAAAGGAGAGGTAAAGATGAAATTTAAACCGCTGAAGGACAGAGTTCTGGTCAAGTATTCTGAAGAACCTGAAAAGAGTGCAGGAGGAATATTTATTCCTGAAACAGCAAAAGAAAAACCCCAGAAGGGTGAAGTAATAGCTGTTGGCTCCGGCAAGATTACTGATGATGGCAAAGTACAGGCCATGGAAATCAAGGTTGGTGATGTCGTTCTCTTTGAGAAATATTCAGGCTCAAAGATCAATATGGACAATGAAGAGTATCTCATTATCAGGGAAGACGATATTCTCGGTATAGAAGAGAAATAAACAGTATAAAACGATTCGATTAATAAGGAGGATACAATGGCAAAACAGTTACAATTCGGCGAAGAAGCAAGACGGTCGATCCTTACCGGTATCACAGTATTAAGTGATGCGGTCAAGGCGACACTGGGGCCGAAAGGAAGAAACGCCCTTCTGGACAAAAAGTTCGGCGCCCCTACAATTACAAAAGACGGTGTTACCGTTGCAAAAGAGATTGAGCTGCAGGAACCCTATGAAAACATGGGAGCCCAGCTTTTAAGGGAAGTTGCAAGCAAGACATCAGATACAGCAGGTGATGGAACAACAACAGCTACCGTGCTTGCGTATGCTATTTACAGGGAAGGAATGAAGCATGTTGTTGCCGGCTCTAACCCGATGGAAGTAAAGAGAGGAATCGAGAAGGCCGTAGAAGCAGTCGTAGTGAACCTCCAGGGAATGAGCAAGTCTGTTCAGGACAAAAAAGAGATCGCCCAGGTCGGTACCATCTCTGCAAACAATGACTCTACTATCGGGGACCTCATTGCAGAAGCAATGGATAAAGTCGGCAAAGACGGCGTTATCACTGTTGAAGAAGCAAAGAGCATGCAGACGACACTGGATGTTGTTGAAGGGATGCAGTTTGACAGGGGGTATACATCTCCTTATTTTGTCACAGACCCTGAAAGAATGGAATGCACTATGGAGGACCCTCTCATTCTTATCCATGAAAAGAAAATCAGCTCCATGAAAGACCTGCTTCCTATCCTTGAGCAGACAGCAAAGATGGGCAAGCCCCTCATGATTATCTGTGAGGAAGTTGAAGGAGAGGCACTTGCTACTCTCGTTGTAAACAAACTCCGCGGAACGCTCCAGGTATGTGCTGTTAAAGCTCCCGGATTTGGTGACAGGAGAAAGGCAATGCTTGAAGATATTGCTACGCTGACAGGCGGTACAATGATCGCTGAAGACCTCGGCATAAAGCTCGAGAACATTTCTATCGACGATCTTGGAAGTGCAAAGAAGATCACTGTTGATAAAGAGAACACGACAATCGTTGAAGGCGCGGGCGACCACGACAAGATCCAGGGCCGTGTTAAACAGATCAAGGCCCAGATCGATGAAACATCATCAGACTATGATAAAGAAAAACTCCAGGAGCGTCTCGCAAAGATAGTCGGCGGCGTAGCAGTCATCAATGTCGGCGCAGCAACTGAAACAGAGATGAAGGAAAAGAAGGCACGCGTGGAAGACGCACTGCATGCAACCAGGGCAGCAGTTGAAGAAGGAATCGTTCCGGGCGGAGGAGTTGCACTGCTCAGGTCCATTTCAGCTCTTGATAGTTTAAAACTTGATGATCATGATCAGCAGATCGGTGTAGAGATAATAAAAAAGGCCCTTGAAGAGCCGATCAGACAGATCGTGAACAATGCAGGACTTGAAGGATCTGTAATCGTCGATAAGGTAAAAAGCAACAGCGACGCCAACTATGGTTTTGATGCAGCATCTGAAACATATGTTGACATGATCAAGGCCGGAATCATCGACCCGACAAAGGTAACAAGGCATGCGCTTCAGAATGCATCTTCAGTTTCTGCACTGATGCTCACAACAAGCGTTATGGTAACTGACCTGCCTGAAGAAAAATCAGAGATGCCTGCCATGCCCCCGGGCGGTATGGGCGGTATGGGTGGAATGGGCGGTATGTACTAGAATTCCAAACAGAATATTCACAAAGGGTGAGGCTTCGGCCTCACCCTTTTTTTTATGATCAGTTCCTCTGTCATCCTGAATTTATTTCAGGATCTCTGCCCTATGCAACATACTGAAACTACAAGATTCTGAAATAACTTCAGAATGACTCGGAAGCCACTTATCGAATTGTCGGACAGCCTGCAGAGCTGCGGGGAATTCTTTTGATTAATTCATTACCCGATTGTATTTTTACAATTATATGGTAATATTATATTGACTAAACAATTTATCCTGACTGGCAAAATAATATTGATCAGTTTGAAGGAATTTGAGGTACGAACATGAAGAACATTTATTTTATAGAAGCAAAATCACCCGGCTCACATATATTCAGCAGAACGACCCTGCCGCGGCTCGGCTCAATTCTGCTCGGCACAATCCTGAAGGAAAGAGGATACAACGCGAAAGTATTCATCGAGGACATTGCCCCCCCGGCATGGAACCTTCTTGACGATGCAGACATGGTATGCATATCTTCAATAACGTCTACTGCCAACAGGGCATTTCAGATTGCTGACAGATTCAAAAAGCAGGGCGTGCCTGTGGTACTCGGCGGACCGCATACCACTTTCCTCCCGGATGAGAGTCTGCAGCACGCAGATTATGTTGTCAGGGGAGAAGGAGAAGAGACACTTGTAGAGCTGCTTGATTGTCTGAACCATAATACATCCCTCGATGCGATCAAGGGGCTTTCTTATAAGAATGTTCATAATGAGACAGTACATAATCCGGACAGAGAGCTCATTCATGATCTTGATAATGCTCCCATACCGGATTTCAGCCTTGTATATAAGTGGGCAGCAAAGACCGTACCTATTGCAACGTCCCGGGGGTGCCCTTTCGGCTGTAAATTCTGTTCGGTCATTCCGATGTTTGGCAGAAAGTACCGCTTCAAGTCCATCGAACGGGTTATCGAGGAGTTACAGACTTCTGCTTCCAACAGGGAACATGTGTTCTTTATTGATGACAATTTTGCCGCAAACAAAAGCAGGACCAAGGAGCTGCTCAGAACGATTATCGATCTGAACATGAAATTTGAATGGAGCGCCCAGGTGCGCACTGATGTTGCAAAGGACCATGAACTGTTGAGATTAATGGAAAAGGCCGGATGTTTCGCTGTCTTTATAGGGTTCGAATCCATAAATCCCAAAACCCTTGATTTATACAACAAGGGCCAGGGGATTGCTGATATTGAAAACTCCATCAGAACAGTAAAGCAGCACAATATAAAAATTCACGGTATGTTTGTGCTGGGTTCTGATACCGACGATATTGATACTATCAAGAACACGGCGAAGTTTGCTAAAAAACTGGATATTGAGTCGATACAGTTTATGGTGCTTACCCCTCTCCCCGGCACCCCGGTCTTTAAAGAACTCAAAACGTCGGGACGGCTGATACACACCGACTGGAGCAAATATGATGCTCATCATGCCGTATTTGAGCCGTCGTTGATGACTGCATATGAGCTGCATGTAGAGACCTTAAAAGCCATGGGAAAGTTTTATTCCTGGGGAGCAGTGCTCCGAAATCTCAGCCGTTTTGACTTCTTCTATGCCGTGGTCGGATTATACGGTATCCGCTCCATAAAAAAGGCGCTTTCAGAAGCAAAGAGTTATGTAGACCAACTCCGGTACCTGATTACCACTGAATTTGACAGAAAAACAGAAAAGCTCCGTCAGCTGCTTCCTCATAAAAAGGGAGAAGCAAAACAGATCATATTAAATACAGCATCTCTTGAAAATAATGAATCAGTCTTTTTCTCCGAGTTCCTGCGCAACCTTGACAGAAAACTCGTGATCAACAAGGAACTGTTCACGGTCAATAAAGATGCCCTGTCCATTACTCCCCTGGTTGAGCATATAAAGGACAGGCATGAAAAGAGCAGGCAGCAGCTTTCAGATTTTTATGAGAAGTATAAAGACAGGCTTGGAAGCACAAAAGTAATTGATATTGAAGCTATCTCCCTCTACAAGACCTGCTTTAATATCGGTCTGCTTCTGGACGTAAATGCCAAGAAAGTCCGCAAGGCCTATGAACGTGCATTAAAGAGCATCGGCGGGACCGCGTTTGAATGTCACCACCTGCTGGTGATGATCGGATAAAAAAACGAAATCACACATTTTAAATCACAAATTACAAATGGGCAAGGGGCCCTCTTCCTTACGTGGTCTTATCCATCTGCTGTTTTGCATAATACTCCATATCAAGAAGCCGGACTTTAGTCTCAACACCTGAGGAAAATCCCCCCATGGAACCATCAGATTCAATGACCCTGTGGCAGGGAACTATGATGGGTATCGGGTTTTTTGAGAGTGCCTGACCAACCGCCCGTGCAGCACCCCGCCTGCCGATGCTCTCAGCAATCCATTTATAGGTCCTCGTCTCACCAAAGGGGATTTCATTGAGAGCTCTCCAGACATCCTGCTCAAAATCAGTGCCTTTAAGAAACCTGATCTTTTGTTTGAACCTTTTTACCGATCCCTTGAAGTATCCATTCATTTCACTGATAAAACGCGCGGGGATGGTCCCTTTTTTTAATGGCACATCATCAGGCCTGGTAAAAGAGACTCCCGTCAGGAATGTACTGCTAAAAATTATATAAAGGGTACCGACAGGACTTTCATACGTATCATACTGAACATTAACTGAAGTCTTACTCATCATTAAATTAGTTATTAGTTATTAGTTATTGGTTATTGGTTATTAGTTATTAGTTATTAGTTATTGGTTATTGGTTATTAGTTATTCGTTATGAGAACCAATCTCAAATCAAAGTATGATTAATTGTCAATCCCGCATATCGTAAGCGGGCCTGCCTGACCTTAGACAGGCATCCAGAATGTCTTGACAATACTGGATTCCCGCCTCCGCGGGAATGACGACAAGGGCTTACTTATCATTAAATCTGATTTTTAGATACGTTTCAGTTATTGGTTAAAACAAAATATTGATATTAGTTATTTCTTAATGATTGTTCGTTACTCATTACTCATTACTCATTACTCATTACTCGTCACTCTTTACGCATTATGCTGCATGGACTCTTTTTACATCTATAACGCCATTAATCTGTGACAGCTTCTTCATGGTCTCATCAAGCTGTCTTTTATCACTTATTTCAAGAGTGAAATTAAAGAGCGCCTGTTTCTCATGAGTAG
>CAMYJJ010000146.1 GCA_947258735.1 Thermodesulfovibrionia bacterium
TGAGGAGCGGTTCTGTAAACTGGGAGTGAACGTCCGGTTTGGAGATGCTAAATTCATTGACGAGCATTCAATAGCAATAGGGAATGAAACGTGTTCAGTTAAAAAATGGGTCATTGCAACCGGCACTTCTCCGTCCATACCTCCTATCGAAGGAATTGACAGCACTCCTCACATTACAAATAAAGAGGTCTTCAGCCTTGACAGCCTGCCCGGGTCCATGATTGTTATCGGCGCAGGTCCGATCGCCATAGAAATGGCACAGTCATTTTGCAGACTTGGAACAAAAGTAATTGTCCTGCAGCGAAGCGGCCAGATCTTAAGCAAGGAAGACAAGGACATGGCAGATATGGTCATGTCAGTTCTTGAAAAGGAAGGCGTTGAATTTCATCTCAATACATCACTTATAAGGACCAGAGATCTTGGTACCCAGAAAGAAGTTTTAATGAAAGACAGTGACGGAAAGGAAAAAAGTCTGAAGGCTGATAAAATCCTTGTTGCCCTTGGCAGACAGGTGAATACAGACGGACTCGGTCTTGAGGACATATCACTTGAATTTGACCGGAAGGGCATTAAGGTGGATGACAGACTCCGGACAAACCATAAACACATATATGCCGCAGGTGATGTTATCGGCGGGTATCAGTTTACCCATGCTGCAGGGTACGAAGGTGGAGTGGTATTGAATAACGCCATTCTTCATATCCCAAAGAAAACAAATTACACGTACATGCCCTGGTGCACGTATACAGACCCTGAGCTTGCCAGCATAGGGATGAATGAAAAGAGCGCAAAAGCGGCCGGTATTGATTATTCCGTCTGGAAGGAAGAATTCAGGTCAAATGACAGAAGCCTTGCTGAGGGGGAAGAAACAGGTATGGTAAAATTACTGCTGGACGGTAAGGCAAAACCAATTGGCATACAGATTCTTGGTCCCCGGGCAGGAGAGCTCTTAAATGAATGGGTAGCTGTCATGAATGGTGGGGTCAAGCTTTCAACTCTGGCCTCAGCGATTCATCCCTATCCTACACTGGGAGAGATAAACAAAAGGGTCGTCGGCAATTACTATTCGGGCAAGATCTTTTCACCAAAGGTAAAGAAGGCCCTGAAGTTCTTTTTTCATTTCAAGGGCAGGGCGTGTGGGTAACAAAGTGACGCGTAACGAGTGACAAGTAAGAAGTAAGAAGTAAGGACGATACAAATAACGAATAACAAAAAACGAATAACTTTTTTTGGAGGTTTTAATTTTGAAGGATATTACAGAGAAAACTGAATTTGTAAAAAAATATTATGGACATGTGCTTCAGGGCATGAGTGATCTGAAAACAGGTGCATGCTGCTGCAGTGATGAGATACTCCATCCTGCAGTCAAGGATATCGAAAAAGAGATTGATAGTGAAGTGCTGACAAAGTTTTATGGCTGCGGTTCACCCATACCTCCGGCACTGGAGGGACGAACTATTCTTGATCTTGGATGTGGCACGGGTAAAGATGTTTTTATCGCTTCCCGTCTTGCCGGCTCTGAAGGTTTCGTAACCGGAATTGACATGACCGAGGAGCAGATTGAAGTTGGCCAGAGACATCTTGCATCCCAGATGGAACGCTTCGGCTATGCAACGCCGAATGTACAGTTTAAAACAGGGTATATAGAGGATTTAATTGAGTTTGGCATAGAGGAGAACTCAATAGATGTTGTCATGTCAAACTGTGTAATCAATCTCTCGTCAGACAAGAGAAAGGTTTTTTTAGAGATCTTTCGTGTCCTGAAACCCGGAGGCGAACTTTTCTTTTCAGATGTATTCTCAGGGAGACGGGTACCTGAAGATGTGCAGAATGATCCACTCCTTCACAGCGAATGTCTGGGCGGGGCAATGTACATTGAAGATTTCCGCAGAATGCTCAGAGATATGGGATGTCCTGATTATCGTGTTGTGTCAAAACACAAGATCAAAATTGATAATCCTAAAATTGAGGTCAAGGTCGGTATGGTTGATTTCTATTCCATGACGGTCAGGGCCTTTAAACTGGGCACTCTTGAGGATATCTGTGAGGATTATGGTCAGGTGGCGGTCTACAGGGGAACCATATCAGGCTATTCACATACCTTTGACCTCGATGACCATCATCGTTTTATTGCGGGAAAGCCCATGCTTGTCTGCGGCAATACAGCATCCATGCTCAGCGAGACACGTTTCTCAGAGCACTTTAAAGTAACAGGCGACAGATCTGTGCATTACGGACCTTTTGACTGTGCTCCCGCTCATGAAAAGCATGAAGGAGAAGGAGAGGGCGGCGGGGCCTGTTGCTAAACCGCGGGGTTTTGACAAGCTGTGATCAGTGACGAGTAACGAGTGACGGGTAACGAACAACGACTAACGAATAGCGACTAACGATTGACGATTGACGAACAACAAAACCTCAGGTAGATAATGAGTAATAAGCTTGGATTGTCTCGAAAAATAACATTAATTGTAATAATTCTCGCTTCCTGTTTATCTTCATATGCATTGGAACAGGGGGTGTTATTTAGAGAGAAATTCAATGCTCTGGATAACTGGGAACCTCTTTATTTCAAAAAAATAAAAGAACACACTAAATACTCCATAGTGAAGGAAGGAAAACAGAGGTATCTAAAAGCTGAGAGTAATGCATCCGCTTCGGGAATGATTTATAAACAGGAATTTAATATCTACCATAATCCCAATGTGAAATGGAAGTGGAAGGTTGGCAATGTCTACGTTAAAGGAGATGCAGCAACAAAAGAGGGTGATGATTATGCCATGCGTGTATATGTGATGTTTAAGTATGATCCTGACAGGGCGTCATTCGGCAAGAAATTTAAATATGGCCTTGCAAAGAAAATGTACGGGAAATATCCCCCGCACAGCACCCTGAATTACATATGGGCCAACAGGGAACATGAGGAGATTATACTGACAAACAGATATGCAAAAGAAGCCAAAATGATCATCGTTCAGTCCGGTGTTCAACATATCGGAAAGTGGTTGGAACATGAAGTTAATGTCCTCGAGGACTACAGAAAGGCCTTTGGCAAGGACCCGCCTGAAACAGCCAGCTTAGCGATCATGAATGACTCGGACAACACAGAGGAAAGCTCGGTGTCTTATATTGATTATATTGAGGTTTATAAATAACCTTTCCTTGTGCTGTTCTACTGCCATGTTTTCACATGACAGCTTCGAACTTGTAAAAGAACAGATAAGGGGTCAGGGCTCGACAAACGATATTTAAGAATAATGATGCACCTGATTTGTCGTTTGTCGAGCCCTGACCCCTTGTAATTGAATTCCTCATAACATATCATCTTAGGTATAGCTAGCTGAAAATCTGAGGGAGATACACATTGACAGGTTGGATAGAAGCATTTCTGTGGGGTCTGGTTGTTGGTTCTGGTCTGATCATGGGCGCAGCGATAAGCTATGTTTTTAACCTTCCGCATCGTGTGGTCGCCGCTGTCATGGGTATCGGCGGAGGCGTACTCATTTCTGTTCTTGCTTTTGAGCTGATTGACGAAGCGTACACCCATGGAGGATTAGCATCATCTGCTTCAGGATTTATTGCGGGGGCAGTGTTATTTAGCACAGCTAACTGGCTCCTTTCAGGACAGGGGGCGAAACACAGAAAGCGCTGCGCGCAGTGCATTGTACAACTGGGCGAAGACAAAAAAGGAGGAAACGAGCTTGCCATTGCAGTGGGATCCATCATTGATGACATTCCGGAAGCTATTATTGTTGGCATTTCCCTGGCAGGCGGTGTTGCGATTGGCAAAGCGGTATTGATAGGTTTTTTTCTGGCAAATATTCCGGAAGGTCTGGCCAGTGCATCAGGCATGAAGAAATCAGGACGTTCTGCTACGTATATATTTGGCGTGTGGGGAGGGATAACGTTACTGACAGGAATCGCTGGCATGCTCGGTTATGCAGTGTTCGCCAGTTTCCCTGTCACAATAATTTCTTTTATCACAGCCCTGGCTGCAGGCGGGATAATGTCAATGGTAGCTGAAACAATGATCCCGGAAGCCTTTGAAGAAGCGCAGTCATTTATAGGTCTCATAACTGCAACAGGATTTCTGATGTTTTTTCTCCTCATGAAAACAGGCTGGTGATGTATCATATGCTTTACGTGTAGTATAATAATCGCGCGACAAAGGAAATAAACTTTTAAATCAGTACATGCCGGAGTGGTGAAATTGGTAGACGCACGGGACTCAAAATCCCGCGGGGGCAACCTCGTGTCGGTTCGATTCCGACCTCCGGCACCATTTTATTCGTAATAAATATTGGCGCATGATTAATACCATCAAACAGTTTTTTGAAAAAAATATACAGACGTCTCCTGAGGCGTCTGAAGAAATTTCCGAGCATTCGCTTCAGCTCGCAACCGCAGCATTACTGATAGAAATGATGAGGGCTGACGCAGAAACCAGTTCTCAGGAACAAAATGCCATTACAGATACTATCAGGGAAAAATTCCATCTCAGCATGGAAGAGACAGAGACCATATTGAGGCTTGCAGAAGAAGAGATATCAAGAGCAACAGGCTATTTTGAATTTACATCACTTATTAACAAAGGCTATACATATGAGCAGAAAATTAAAGTTGTTGAGCATCTCTGGGAAATAGCTTTTTCAGATGCTGTTCTTGATAAATACGAAGAGCATATGGTTCGTAAAATAGCTGATCTCATTCATGTCTCACATAAGGATTTTATCGGGGCCAAACTGAGAATTCGCAATACGAATACATAATTATGTATTAACTGGAACCCATCTCAAAATTAAAGATGTTGTTTCTGTCCTACCCGCAGGACGTAAGCGGGTATCCAGAAATCCTTTAAAAGCCTGGATTCCCGATCGAGTCGGGAATGACGACATGAAGCCCATTTTAAATTTGAGATAGGTTTTGGTCCTTGTAGGACAAATGCCTACAAGGTATTAGGACTAACTCCCTTTTATAAATAAGAAATCAGATGGTATACTTTATCTATGAGGACGTTACAAAAGCAGGCTTTGGAAGTTCTTCATAATCTAAACTGGCTGATGGAATCTCACAACAGTTCTGTTGAGCTGGTTGAAGTTAAGGGCAATAAAGTGGTGGTCCGTTGCGAAGGATCCTGTCATGACTGTGAAACGGACTGTATAGGCGATGCTTTCAGGGAAAGAATGCCGGGCATAGAACTGGTACTTCAATAACGTAAGCAGAGACGTTCATCTTTTTCTCACCTTTTTTAACTAACGCTCATAATAACACTCCGGAAGTTTTGCAAGGCTTGTCTATCGTGTTAAAAAAATATAAAATAGTTTAGGATTATAAAAAGCAGGTGGTCTTACAATATTACGTTATGATACAGAATGTCTTTATTAAAATTGCTCTCCCAGTACTCACCCTGATGTGTGTCATGTTTCTGTTTGTTGGGAACACAGCATACGGGCTCCACCCTTTACCCCTTGATACGAATATCGGTCAAAAGGCCCCTGTTTTTGAGCTTCAGGATCTTTCAGACACAAAGGTCTCCCTTGATTCGTTTAAGGGAAAGCCCGTACTTTTGAATTTCTGGGCCACATGGTGTCCGTACTGCAGGAAGGAACGTGCACATCTGAATAAATTGCACGATGATTACAAGCATAAGGGCCTGGTCATAATATCAGTTTCTTCAGACAGGTCCGTGAAGAAACTTAAAAAATTTATGGCAGATACACCTTCTGAATTCATCGTCCTTTCTGACAGCGATGGCAAGGTCTCGACTTCATATAATATACGGGGACTGCCTTCTTCTTTGCTGATAGACCGCGAAGGAATAATAAAATATAAGTTTACCGGATTCAGGGAATGGAACAGTGACTCGTCAAGAAAGCTTATCGAATCACTGTTTTAGCATCAGTATCTATTCTTGACAAAATATCTTTCTATGATTAGAATTTCACTCACCTTTTATAGTGTAAAAAAACAAAACTTTTAAGACGTAAGGGAGGGAGAAAATGTATCCTGATGATATTAAATATCACAAAGAGCACACATGGGCCAGGGTAGATGGCAATAAGGCAACCATCGGCATTACCTTTTATGCACAGGAGACGCTTGGAGACATTGTCTACATTGATGAACCTGAAATTGATTCCTCTACAGAAGCCGGAATTGAACTTACACAGATTGAATCAACAAAAGCCACGTCAGCCGTGATCAGTCCTGTGAGTGGAAAAATTCTTCAGTTTAATGAAGGCCTTGGTGATGCTCCTGAAATTATTAATGAAGATCCGTACGGCAAAGGCTGGGTAGCAGTCATTGAGCTTGAGGATGAATCAGAACTTGATAAACTGCTGGATGCCGGAGCATATGAGAAATATGTAGATGAAGAGATGAAGGACACGGAATGAAGATTACGGTATTGGGAGCAGGACCCGGTGGGTATGTTGCTGCAATAAAGGCTGCCCAGTTAGGCGCTGAAGTGACAGTTATTGAAGATGGAGAGGTGGGAGGGACCTGTCTTAACTGGGGATGCATTCCTACAAAGACACTAATTGCATCAGCGGAAGTCCTGCATAAAGCCAGAAACGCCAGGAATTTTGGTCTTGAACTTGACGGCACAATTACTCCCAATATAGAAAAGATAGTTGAAAGAAAGAACAAGGTCGTGAGCACACAGATAAAGGGTATACGGGGACTCTTTAAGTCATGGGGGGTCACCCTCGTTGAGGGAAGGGGTGTTATCACCGGACCAAAGAAGATACAGGTGACGCTCAGGGACGGTTCAACCCTGGATATCGATACAGATAAAATAATCATTGCAACCGGATCACGGCCGGCGCAGATACCTGTGTTCCCTTTTGACGGCAAAAGAATCCTGTCCAGTGATAACGCTATAAACCCTGATTCCATACCGGGCAGTCTCCTGATAGTAGGGGCCGGAGTAATAGGATGTGAGTTTGCTTTCATCTACAGGGAATTTGGCGCTGATGTGACCATGGTTGAAATGATGCCGAATGCAGTCTCTACTGAAGATGAAGAGATTTCACAGATACTGGAACGGGAACTCAAGAAAAACAAGATCAAGCTCCTTACCAATACAAGTGTAGATAACGTGGATGTAAAAGATGATGGTGTCACGGTACAGCTTTCCAGTGGAAAGACGATAGAGGCGGAAAAGGTGCTTGTTTCCATCGGGCGTGCAGTGAACAGCGAAAACATGGGTCTGGAGGAGGTCGGGGTGAACCGGGGAGGGCGTGGTGAGATCATTGTCGATGATAAAATGCAGACCAATGTTGAAGGCATTTATGCAATCGGTGATGTTATTGGC
>CAMYJJ010000147.1 GCA_947258735.1 Thermodesulfovibrionia bacterium
ACAAAATGGCTGGCAGACACGGCAACAAGGGCGTTATATCCATCGTAGTTCCAGAAGAGGATATGCCGTATCTTCCTGACGGAACTCCTGTTGATATCATTCTCAACCCCCTCGGTGTACCATCGCGTATGAATGTGGGGCAGATACTTGAGACCCATCTGGGATGGGCAGCCAAAGAACTTGACATTTATGTTTCCACCCCGGTTTTTGAAGGGGCGAGAGAAGATGAAATCAAGTCTCTGCTTGAGGAAGCAAAGCTCCCGACAAGGGGACAGGTCACATTACATGACGGCAAGTCTGGCCTGCCCTTTCAGAAGCCCGTGACTGTAGGGAGTATGTATATTCTGAAACTGCATCATCTTGTTGATGACAAAATACATGCCCGTTCAATCGGGCCATACTCTCTCGTTACGCAGCAGCCGCTGGGTGGTAAGGCCCAGTTCGGAGGGCAGAGACTTGGAGAGATGGAAGTGTGGGCACTGGAAGCATATGGAGCAGCTCATACTCTGCAGGAATTTCTGACAGTTAAAAGTGATGATGTTGCCGGAAGGGCCAGGGTGTACGAGGCCATTGTCAAGGGAGATGCCAACCTTGAGCCCGGTGTTCCTGAATCATTTCATGTTCTGATTAAAGAGCTGCAGAGCCTTGGTCTGGATGTTGACCTTCTTGAAGAAAAGCCATTGACAAAAGAAGAAAAAAGCAGTGCAAAACGGAAATCAGCGGGCAAAATAAAGGCCTGAGGAAGATGATTGTTTACCCATGATATAAATCAGTTTAGGAGATAGATTACGTTATGAAAATCCAAAAATCAGTTTGTATAAAACATATAAGGGGGATTTAAGTGGAAGATATTTACTCGATATTTGAGAAGCCAAAGAATCCAACCGAATTTGAAGCAATAACCATAGGCCTGGCATCACCTGAAAAAATAAGGGCCTGGTCCTATGGAGAAGTAAAAAAACCTGAAACTATCAATTACCGTACCTTCAGGCCTGAAAGAGACGGTCTCTTCTGTGCCAAGATCTTTGGTCCTGTAAAAGACTGGGAGTGCATATGCGGGAAGTATAAAAGGATGAAGCACAGGGGCGTTGTGTGTGACAAGTGCGGTGTTGAGGTCATCCAGTCCAAGTCCCGTCGTGAAAGACTGGCCCATATTGAACTGGCAACACCGGTTGCCCATATATGGTTCTTAAAGGGTATTCCCTCAAGGATTGGTACCCTGCTGGACATGACCATGCGTCAGCTTGAAAAGGTACTGTATTTTGAAAGCTATATTGTTGTTGATCCGGGCGAGACTAAATTGAAACCAAAGGAACTGCTCAGTGATGAAGATTACAGAAAGAACGTCCAGGAGTTTGGCGATCAGTTCAAGGCAGGTGTTGGCGCTGAAGCAGTAAAAGAGCTGCTCCGCAGCCTGGACCTTGATGCCATAGCTAAGGAGCTGAGGGCCAAGATCCAGGCCTCATCATCTATAGGTATAAAAAGAAAGCTCACCAAAAGATTACGCGTGGTTGAGGCATTCAGAAAATCAGGCAACAAACCTGAATGGATGATCATGGACGTCATCCCTGTTTTACCGCCTGATCTCCGCCCGCTTGTACCTCTTGAAGGAGGACGATTTGCAACATCTGATCTCAATGACCTGTACCGAAGGGTCATTAACCGAAATAACAGATTAAAAAGACTGATGGAGCTGAACGCGCCGAGCGTTATTATCAGAAACGAAAAGAGAATGCTTCAGGAGTCGGTTGATGCCCTGTTTGATAATGGACGAAGAAGCAGGGTCCTGAAGGCCGCCACGAAAAGACCTCTTAAATCCCTTAGTGACATGATCAAGGGGAAACAGGGCCGGTTCAGGCAGAACCTTCTGGGGAAGCGTGTTGACTACTCAGGCCGTTCCGTTGTTGTAGTCGGGCCTGAATTGAAACTGCACCAGTGCGGTCTTCCCAAAACAATGGCCCTTGAGCTTTTCAAGCCTTACATCTTCAGCAAGCTTGAAGAGAAAGGCTATGTAACAACAATCAAGGCCGCAAAGAAAATAGTTGAAAGAGGCGAAGACATCATCTGGGACTGTCTTGACGAGGTCATCAGGGAACACCCTGTCCTCTTAAACAGGGCCCCTACGCTTCACCGTCTGGGCATGCAGGCCTTTGATCCGGTTCTTGTCGAGGGGAAGGCCATCAGACTGCATCCCCTTGTTTGCACAGCATTTAATGCTGACTTTGACGGTGACCAGATGGCTGTCCATGTCCCTCTTTCCATAGAGGCCCAGGTAGAGGCCCGTGTGCTGATGATGTCGGTAAATAACATCCTCAGCCCTGCGAGCGGAAAACCTATAGCTACCCCTACACAGGATATGGTCCTTGGTATTTATTACCTTACGAAGCTTAAAAAAGGTGTTACCGGTGACGGGAGGCTGTTCTCCGGTCCTGAAGAAGTAAGGATCGCCTATGATGCAGGCATACTTGATCAGCACGAGCCCATTAAGGTCAGGATGAATGGTGAATTTGTAGAGACCACGCCGGGCCGGGTCATTCTGGGTGAGATTTTACCCGAAGGCCTGTCGTTTTCCATGATAAATAAGGAAATGACCAAGAAAGAAGTGGCAAAACTCATAGAGTTCTGCTACAAGAGGCTTGGCAGACGGGCAACGGTTGTTTTTCTTGATAACATTGAAAAACTGGGGTTTGCCAGCGCAACCAGTTCAGGCAATTCGATATGCATAGACGATATGCATATTCCAAGCAGAAAGCCGGAGTTGATCAAAGAGGCTGAGCATGAGGTCCTTGATGTCGAGCAGCAGTATGCCGACGGTCTTATCACAAATGGTGAACGGTATAACAAGGTCATAGATATATGGGCGGAAGTTACAGAAGAGATCGCTGATGAGATGATGAAAGAGCTTGGTGCGGAGGATGTGGAAGATATTAAAAAATTGACAAAGGAAGAGCTTGCAGAGAAACGTTCATTCAATAACATATACATGATGGCCGATTCCGGTGCAAGGGGATCTGCGGCCCAGTTACGGCAGCTTGCCGGAATGAGAGGACTGATGGCAAAACCATCAGGAGAGATTATCGAGACCCCCATCACAGCAAATTTCCGGGAGGGATTGACCCCGCTGCAGTACTTTATATCCACCCATGGTGCAAGAAAAGGGCTTGCAGATACAGCCCTGAAAACAGCCAACTCCGGATATCTTACAAGAAGGCTCGTTGATGTCACCCAGGATGTCATCATCCGGGAAGAAGATTGTGGAACTCACGCCGGTATACATATTACCAACCTTCTTGAAGGGGGTGAGATCATAGAACCTCTTGAAGAACGAATCTACGGCAGGGTTGCTGCTGAAGAACTTGTAGACTCTGTTACAAACGAGACGATAGTATCCAACGGACAGGAAATTGATGATGAACTGGCCCAGAAGATTGTCGCGGCCGGGATTGACAGAGTATTAATCAGGTCTGTTCTTACCTGTGAGACCGGCCTAGGTGTATGCAAACAGTGCTACGGGAGGGACCTTGGCAGAGGCGGAAGGGTCGAACTTGGTGAGGCAGTGGGAATCATGGCTGCTCAATCAATTGGTGAGCCAGGAACCCAGCTTACCATGAGGACCTTCCATATAGGGGGAACAGCTACACGGCTGGTTGAACAGACCGTGCTTGAGGCCAAAAGCAGCGGAACAATCAAGTTCATTGAGCTTGCTACGGTCAAAAACAGAGAAGGTAATCAGGTTGTGATGAACCGTAATGGGAGCATTGCAATCATTGATGATAAGGGAAGAGAAAGAGAGAAATACGCCGTCGTATATGGAGCTAAACTGAAAATTAAAAATAAACAGAAAGTAGATGCCGGGGAGCTTCTTGTTGAGTGGGACCCATACTCATTCCCTATTATTACTGAAGTGGGAGGAAGGATCGCCCTGGGGGACATTACGGAAGGCGTATCTGTAAAAGAAGAAGTGGATGAGGTCACCGGTCTTGCTCACAAGGTTATCATTGAGTACCCCGCTCATATGAGACCGAGGGTTTCTATTAAGGATGAACATGGAAAGGCAACATTAAAGCTGCCCTCAACCGGAGCATTGGCCCGTTACCTGCTGCCATCCGGTTCACACGTTCTTGTTGACAAGGGATCGATTGTTCACCCTGGTGATGTGATCGCTAAAATACCGAGAGAAACCACTAAAACGAAAGACATCACGGGAGGTCTGCCCAGGGTTGCCGAACTTTTTGAGGCAAGAAAACCCAAGGAACAGGCGGTTGTCAGTGAGATCGATGGAATCATTGAATTTAAGGGGTTCCATAAAGGACAGCGTGTCGTCAATGTAAAAGGCGGGGCAGATACGAGAGAATACCTCATTCCTAAAGGAAAGCATTTAAGCGTTCATGAAGGTGACTGGGTGAGAGCAGGAGAGGCACTGATGGATGGCTCCATTAATCCTCACGACATTCTGGAAATACTCGGGCCCAATGAACTGCAGAGATATCTCGTGAACGAGGTGCAGAAAGTATACAGACTGCAGGGTGTCGCAATTAATGACAAACACATAGAAGTTGTTGCCCGGCAGATGATGAAGAAAGTCAGGATTGAGGAAGCAGGTGACACAGAGTTTCTTGTGGGAGAGCAGGTAGACAAGCTCTTATTTGCAAAAGAGAACCTGAGGGTGCTTAAGGAAAAAGGCAAACCTGCGCAGGCCAAGCCCATACTTTTGGGTATTACAAAGGCGTCACTTTCAACAGACAGCTTTATATCTGCTGCGTCATTTCAGGAAACGACCAGGGTACTGACCGAGGCTGCCATTAACGGTGCCCAGGATGATCTGAGAGGTCTTAAGGAAAATATCATCATGGGAAGACTGATCCCTGCCGGTACCGGAACAGACATGTACAAAGAGACCTTTGTCACTGCCGAGACCGAAGAAGAATAAAAGAGCATTAACTGGTTATGTACGTTCGGGATAGCGGTCTTGAAATGGCCGCTATCCCGTTTTCTTTTTAACCTTCGTTGTGCATGGTGAATTCTGTAGCAATGGAGTTCGTTATAAGTTATTCGTTATTAGTAGAAGACAAACAATCAGCATCTTATTTTTTACCTATTAACTTATAGCATTTGAACGGTTAGCTGAAATTTTATGCTCAATATCACGAGGCTCATCGATAACTTTTTAGATCCGTGGCGATTAATAACCTGACTTCATACGTAATAGCGAATGAAATTCATTGCCGATTCCATGCTTGGCCGTCTGGCAAAATGGTTACGACTGCTCGGAGTTGACACGCTCTATGAGCCTCATATAGATGACAGCCTCCTCCTCCGTATTGCGAGAGAACAGGAAAGAATAATCCTTACAAGAGACACACGACTGATAAAAATAAAAGGTATCAATAATTATCTGCTGCTGGAAGATAATAATACATTCAATCAGCTCAGCAGAGTGATCAAGGAATATGACATGCTGCCTCAGCTCACTGAAAATGGAAAAATAACGCTTCCATCTTCAGGCAGATGTTCAATTTGCAATGAACTGCTAAAAGTGATTTCAAGGGAAAAAGCCCGCCCCCATGTTCCGGAATATGTTTATAAAACCACTCAAATCTTTCAACACTGTATAAAGTGCGGGAGGTTTTACTGGAAAGGATCACATCAGGAAAACCTGCAGAAAAAACTGACGGATATTGTATCCCGCTTATAATCAAATTCTTTCTATAGCCTGCTTGATTGTCATGCCCGAAGTCCGTAATCGGGCATCCAGAACCTGCTGAAACAACTGGATTCTGGATGCGAGTCTTCGCGAGAGTCGCTTCGACCGGCTTAAGGATTTCCGGAATGACAGACTATGTTTCTTGAAAGGCACTAATTTAAAATAAAAAATTGTATAATTTATCAAAATAAATATAATAAGAACTCTGAAATCGACCGATAATTATACATATGCCAAGTTTAAGAAAGAAATTCCTGATCCCCGCCATGGTAATAATTATAGTTGTTACATATGGTACAGTCGGGTACATGATCATTGAAGGCTGGAATTTTATAGATTCGCTCTTCATGACCATTATTACCCTGACAACGGTGGGATACAGCGAAATACATGAAATGGACAAGGCTGGCAGAATTTTTTCCATTGTTCTGATTCTGTCAGGTGTGGGCGCAATGTTTTATGCCCTCGGCGTAGGCGCAAAAATTCTCCTTGAAGGAGAAATAAGAGACATCTTAGGGAGGAAAAGGTTGAACAAAAAAATCGAGAATTTAAGAAACCACTATATCGTTTGCGGGTACGGCAGAATGGGAAGCATCATTTGCACGGAATTAATGCAATGCAAATCCCCCTTTGTCGTGGTCGAATCAAGCGCTGAACTGCTTGCAACTATGGATGCAGATATTTTGTCTCTGCAGGGTGATGCAACACAGGACAGCATACTCAAGCAGGCAGGTATTGAAAAAGCCAAAGGGCTGATCTCTGTACTTGCATCTGATGCAAGCAATCTCTATGTAGTATTATCCGCCAGGGGGCTGAACCCCAAACTGAGAATTGTTGCCCGCGCCAGTGAAGAGGGTGCCGAACAAAAGCTCATTAGGGCGGGCGCTGACAGCGTGGTATCACCCTATTATATCGGGGGGCTGAGAATTGCCCATACACTGATAAAACCGGCAGTTGTTGATTTCATAGAATTTGCTACAAGGAGTGAAAACCTGGAGTTACAGATGGAAGAGGTAAGGGTAAAGGATAGTTCACATATTATAGACCGAAGTCTCGATCAGATCGGTGTCAGAAGGGATATGGGCATTATTATTGTCGCAATTAAACGGGCATCGGGAAAGATGGAATTCAATCCGACCTCGACATGCATTATCAGACAGGGGGATACACTTGTTGTAATGGGAGAGACCAGACAGCTTCAGGAACTTGAGCAGCTTGTTGGTGTGTGATAAAGTCCGGCTTCTGATATTGTTCGCAAATGAGGGCGTTACTCTATTAACACCTTACTCACATAACGATCATTAACCAATATGTCTCTTTATTGAGCATTCCTAATTGCCCTTTTTGTAATCTTCAACAAGATCGAGAGAATATTTATAATATCTAATAGTCTTCAATCTGAAGCAACACTTCACTACCGAACATATTTAATATAAATCTATCATTAACACATTCACTTTTATATATTTTTCTTGTCCGTTTGGATAATATTCGATATACTAGTTATGTAAATGGCTCT